>NZ_JBHVFF010000098.1:0-26390 GCF_042801895.1 Streptomyces sp. NPDC057543
GCCCCCGTTCCGGCCGGAACGGGGGCAGTCGTGCATGGGGATGCGGCAGGTGGTCAGCAACCACCGCAGTTGTAGTACGTCACGTCCCAGTGGTTGCCCTCGTCCGCGTAGATGTTGCCGGAACCCGACTTGTACTGGGGAGCGCCGTCGCCCCGCAGCCCTATGTAGGCGAAGACGCCGTGGACGTAGTTGGTGAGGCAGGTGGACTTGCCGAAGTCGAGCTTGTAGCCGTTCCAGTGCGAGTACGTACCGCTGGCGTGGCCCGTCTCGGTGCCGCCGGTGATGTTCAGCGCGCAGCCCGTGGCGCTCTTGAGGGTCTGGGCGCCCTGGGCGGTGGCCAGGTTGAGCTGGTCGAACGAGGTGCAGGTGGCGACGTTGCGGTTGGAGCAGCCGCCGGAGGACGACCAGGTGATTCCGGAGGAGCTGAACCGGGCGGTGGCCTGGGCGTGGGTGAGTTTGGTGACGGCGTGGGCCTGGGTGGCGCCACTGCCGAGGACACCGATGCCGGGGGCGAAGAGGACACCGAGGACTAGGGCGAGGGCGGTCAGGACGGGGCGCAGGGTCATGCGGGACACCATGGGGGGACTCCTCCTGCTCATGACAAGTAAGGGCACGGAAATAGTGCCCGAGTTCTACGCGCGTCGCCAGAGGGTGAGGGGATGGACGACCCTCCCTTCGCAACAATCCGACCATTGATGTTGAACTTTGAAATAGATGGCGCTACAGTCAATCTCGTTGAAGGTTAAACAACCACTTCGACCGCCACTCGATCACGTCCCCCGAGGAGGAGCCATGGCTCTGTTCAACCGCAAGAACAACAACGCCCCGTCCGCCACCACCCCCGCCGTGGACCCGGCGCTGGCCGCCCTCACCGGTGACTACACGATCGACCCGGCGCACAGCAGCATCGGCTTCACCGTGCGCCACGCCATGGTCACCAACGTGCGCGGTTCCTTCGGTGAGCACGAGGGCAGCCTGAAGCTCGACGGCCACAACCCCGCGAACTCCGCCGCCTCCATCGACGTCAGGATCGCCAGCGTCGACACCGGCATCGCGGACCGCGACGGCCACCTGGTCAGCGGCGACTTCTTCGACGCCGAGAAGTTCCCCCTCATGACGTTCCGCTCGACGCAGGCCGAGCAGCTCGGCGGCGACAAGTACCGCGTCACCGGCGACCTCACCATCAAGGACGTCACGCGCCCCCTCGCCATCGACCTGGAGTTCAACGGCTCCGCCACCGACGTCTACGGCAACGAGCGCGTCGGCTTCGAGGGCAGCGCGGACATCCTGCGCTCCGACTGGGGCCTGACCTGGAACGCCGCGCTGGAGACCGGCGGCGTCATGGTCAGCGACAAGGTCAAGCTCAACTTCGACATCTCCGCCATCAAGGCCGCCGCACCGCAGGCCTGACGCTTTCTCAGCTCACGCCCCGACCCGAGCGCGCCCGCCTTCCCCCTCCCCCGCCGGGGACAGAAGGCGGGCGCTCGGCGTCGTGGGTACCGGAGCCGGGCCGGCTCCGCTCGACGTACGGCCCTTGCGGACCGGCCGGTCACAGTCCGTGTCGTCGCTCTCCGGACGTCAGCTCGCAGACTTCGCGTTCCGCCGCCGCCGAGAAGGCCGTGCCGCGACGGGCTGCGACCGCTCGGCGGGTCTCGTCGGCGATCAGGTCCGCATTGATCGCCGCCGCGGCCCGCAGACCGGCGTCGGCGGCAGCGATGACCTGCCCCTTGGGGTCGGTGACATTGCCGGCCACCCAGACGCCGGGGACCACCGTCGCTCCGGTCGGATCGGCGGCGATGTACGTGCCGATCACCTGGCCGCCCATCTCCTGCTCGGTCGCCGTCAGGCCCAGGCTCGCGAGGGCGCCCACGCGGGCGGTGAAGCGGGGCTGGACCACGACGGCCTCGCGCTCGATCACCCGGCCGCCCACCAGTCGCACCCCGGTGAGCCGGTCGTCCGCCACCTCGAGACCGGCCACTTCTCCGTCGACCACGGCGATGCCACGCGCGGCCAGCTGCTCGTACTCCTCATCGGTCGGCTCGGGCCCGGTGTGGACGAAGAAGGTGATGTCCGTGCTCCACTGGCGCCACAGCAGCGCCTGGTGCACGGCCAGGGGGCTGGTGGCGAGAATGCCGATCGGGCGGGTTGCGACCTCCCAGCCGTGACAGTACGGGCAGTGCAGGACCTCGCGCCCCCACCGCTCGGCCACGCCCGGCACCGGAGGCAGTTCGTCGACGAGGCCGGTGGCCGCCAGGAGCCGGCGCGCCACGACAGCGGTCCCGTCCTCCCGTACGACACGGAACCCCTCGCCGCCGGACAGCCGCTCGACGGTCACCACCGCACCCTCGACGATCTCGCCCCCGTAACCGGTCACCTCGTCACGGCCGGCGGCCAGCAGCTCCAAGGGCGGCGTGCCCTCGCGTCCCAGGTAGCTGTGCACGTGCGACGCGGGGGCGTTGCGCGGCCGGCCCGCGTCGATCACCAGCACCGATCGACGCGCCCTGGCCAGCGATAGGGCTCCGCTCAGCCCGGCGGCTCCTCCGCCGATCACCACCACGTCGTACCGCTGATCCGCGTCGTTCGTGTCGTTCATATCGCTGATGTCACTCATGTCGCTCATGAGAAGCACCTCCATTCACTGGAGAGCGTCCGCGACAGAACACGACATCAGCAAGTTTCGTTGCCAAAGCGGCAAATTCATCGGAGCGAGCGTCCCTGCAACCGAGGAGGAACAAGCCGATCCCGGGCCACGCCGTCAAACCGTCAGGCCCGCGTCCGCTTCTCTGTGCATGCCCATGCACAGCGCCCAGACGACGATGATGTTGATGATGACCAGCACCAAGGCCCACAAGGGGTAGTACGGCACCCACAGGAAGTTGGCGATCGCGCCCAGTCCGGCGACTGCGACACCGAAGAAGCGCGCCCACAGGGCTCCGCCGAGCACGGCAAGGCCGCCGAGGACGAGGGCGATGCCCAGAATGAGGTGGACCCAGCCCCAGCCCGTGAGGCTGAACTCGAACAGGTAGTGGCGCGTCACGACGAACAGATGGCCCTTCGCGAGGGCCGCGATCCCCTCGCAGATCGCCATCGCTCCGCCGAGGATCATCAGGGCTGCCGCCAAGATGGTGGTACCGGATGTGGGCGCGTGTGTCGGGCTCGGCTTCGTACTGCTCGCTCCGGTTCCGGTGGTGTCACTGGCCATTTCGATCTCCTCGGGTGGCAGAGCCGTCGGTCCGGCCCAGTGGTGCCGCGACCGGCCTGACTCTCCGTTTCAGCGTGTCACGGCGACTCTCCGCAGGCATTTCGGGCGACAACGCCCACGGCCTTCCGCAACGCGCTTCAAGCGCCCTCGTCCGTCTCCGGTTCGCCGACCGTCTGCTCCGACCAGATCACCTTGCCCGTCTCGGTGTAGCGGGTGCCCCAGCGCTCGGCGAACTGGGCGACGAGGAACAGGCCCCGGCCGCCCTCGTCCGTCGTCGCCGCGTAGCGCAGATGCGGTGAGGTGTTGCTGGTGTCGGACACTTCGCAGATCAGGTTGCGGTCGTAGAGCAGACGGACCTCGATCGGTCCGGTGCCGTAGCGCACCGCGTTGGTGACCAGCTCGCTCAGGATGAGTTCGGTGGTGAACGCCTCCTCGTCCAGGCCGCGGTCGGTGAGCCACTGGTTGACGTTCTTGCGGACTCCGGCGACGGCCGCCGGATCGGTGGCGACGGCCCACCGCGCGACCTGGTCGGGGTCGAGCGTGCGGGTACGGGCCACGAGGAGGGCCACGTCGTCGCTCGGCTGGCCGGGCAGCATCGCGGCGAGCACGTCGTCGCAGGTCTCCTCCGGTGTCCGGTCGCGACCCTCGAGGGAGCCGCGCAGCAGCTCCAGACCGGTGTCGATGTCCTGGTCGCGCCGCTCGACGAGGCCGTCCGTGTAGAGGACCAGACGGCTCCCCTCGGGTACGTGGAAGTCGGCCGCCTCGAACGGCATGCCGCCGATGCCGAGAGGCTGACCGACCGGAACCTCGGAGAACTCCACGGTGCCGTCGGGGAGGACCAGAACCGGTCCGGGATGGCCGGCCCGGGCCACCGAGCAGTTCCCGGAGACCGCGTCGTAGATCGCGTACAGGCAGGTGGCTCCGGCGATCTCGACGCCGCCGCCCGCCGCTTCGTCCTGGTCGATCCGGCTGACCAGTTCGTCGAGATGTCCGAGGAGTTCGTCGGGCGCGAGGTCCAGCGTGGAGAAGTTGTGGATGCTGGTACGCAGCCGCCCCATGGTGGCGGCAGCGTGGAGTCCCTGGCCGACCACGTCACCGACGACCAGTGCCACGCGGGCGCCCGACAGCGGGATCACGTCGTACCAGTCGCCGCCCACCTCGGCGCGCGCCGGCAGATAGCGGTAGGCCACGTCGAGGGCGTTCTGTTCGGGCAGGTCGCGGGGCAGCAGGCTGCGCTGCAGTGTCACGGCCATTTCGTGCTCGCGTGTGTACCGGCGGGCGTTGTCCAGGTTGACGGCCGCCCGTGCCACCAGCTCTTCGGCGAAGGACTCGTCGTCGGCGTCGAACGGGGCGGTGTCGCCCGCGCGCCAGAAGTTGGCCAGGCCCAGAATGAAACCGCGTGCGTGCAGGGGTACGGAGATCACCGAATGGAATCCGTAGTCCAGGATGTCCCTGGCACGCTCGGTGGACCAGTGCCGCCAGCCCAGTGCGGTGATCACTTCGATGCCCAGCCCGGACTCCGCGATGTTCACGCGCTTGGCCCTGGTCCTGTTGGGAACGAAGCCGACCTCTCGTCCGACCGGGAACAGGGGCTGGTCCGGGTCCGCGGCGGCGATCGCGGTACGGCGCATGTCCAGCGGGTATCCGCTCTCCGTGGCCGGTTGCTCCCCGGGGACGGTGGGGGGAGCGAGATCGACGGTGGCGACGTCGGCGAATCCGGGGATCGCCACATCCGCGAGCTCCTGGGCCGTCCGGGTCACGTCGAGGGTGGTGCCGATCCGGGCACCCGCCTCGTAGAGGAGCAGCAGGCGTTCGTTCACGAGTTCGGCCCGGCCCGTGATCGCGCTGAGTTCGGTGGTGTCCCGCAGGGTCGCCACGGTGCTCTGCGGTGCGCCGCGCGTGTCCGTCGGGCGGAGGCTGACGGCCAGCAGCCGGTTGCCGCTGCGCAGCACCTTGTCGGTGGCGGTCCGGCCGGAAACGAGCAGTTCCGCGGTGGCCGGGGGCAGTCCGAGGTCCGGGACCGCACGGCCCTCCGCGTCCGGGGGGAGGTCGAGGAGTCTGCGGGCCTCGTCGTTGACGAGCATCAGCCGGTGGTCGGCCCCGACGATGAGGACGCCCTCGCGGACCGCGTGCAGCACCGCGTCGTGGTGCTCGTACATCCGGGTCATCTCCGCCGGTCCGAGGCCATGCGTCTGACGGCGCAGGCGTCTGCTCACGAGCGCCGCGCCGCCCGTGGTGATCGCCGCGGCGACCAAGGCCGCGGCGGCACTGAGCGGGATGGACCGGTCGGCCACCATGTTCACCGACTTGTCGGTGAGCCCGACGGACACCGCGCCGACGACCTTCCCGTCGGGCCGGTCGACAGGCACCACCGAGTTGACCGAGGGCCCCTGGCTGCCGCGGAAGCTCCGGGTGAAGGGATGACCCGCCAGGGCCTCCTTGTACGGGCCGACGACGTGCTTGCCGATCAGCGCGGGGTCGGGGTGGGTGTAGCGGATGCCGTGGACGTTCATCACGACGACGTAATCGACATGGGCCTCCTTGCGGGTCTCCTCCGCGCGTGGCTGCAGGATCGCCGTGGGGTCCTTGCCTTCCAGCGCCTTCACGATCCCCGGCGAGTCGGCGAATGTCTGGGCCACGCTCAGGGTGCGCAGCTTGGCCTCCTGCAGGCTGTCGCGGCGGCTCTGCACCACCAGCGCGATCGCGGCGGCGGCCACGAGCAGCAGTACGAGCGCGAGCACGAGGCAGAAGACCTGGCCCGCCAGGGTGCGCATACTGAACAGCGCGCGCAGTTCGTTCCCCGGGGAGCGGTGGGTCATGTTCCGGTCGGGCGGCGCAGGGGGAGCTTGGCCCGAGCGCCCCCCATCGTGCCGATGTGGTCGCCGGACGGTGCGCCGTAGCCTCGCCCGGAATCGGCCGATACCAGACATAACTTCAGGTCTAGCATGAATCGCACCTGCCCGAGAGTTCGCTGATCAACGGCTCAGAACCCGCCCCCGTCGAAGCCGCCGCCGCCCCCGAGGTCGCCTCCCCCGCCGAAGCCGCCGCCGTCGAAACCCCCGCCGTCGAAGCCGGACGAGTCGAAGTCGGAACCGGAGAAATCGCCGCCGCTCCAGTCACCGCCGGAGCCGAAGTCTCCGCCGCCGTACTCGTCCGCGTACGCCGGGGAGGACAGCATCGAGCCGAGGACCGTGCCGGCCAGCAGGCCGGGGAGCAGACCGCCGCCGAAGTAGCCGCCCGCCCAGGGACCGTACGCCGGGCCCGCCTCCCAGTACGGGCGGCGGCGGCCGTCGCCCGTGTCGACGGTGCGGCTCAGCGGTTCCTCGCCCTCGCGCAGCCGGATCTCGTCCGCCGCACAGACCGGGACCTCGCGGGCCGTGCCACCGGACGGGGACCACCGGGCGTCGGCGACCGAGGGGCCGTGGCGCGGGTCGAAGAAGCACGGCGGGCGGCGGGCGGGCGGTTCGGCGCCCGTGCGGCGGGCCTGAAGGACCGAGAGGGAGAACCGGCCGTCCTCCAGGGCCTGGGTGACCGCGCGCACGTCGGATGGGCGCCGGGCCCGGGACATGCGCGTTTTCGCGCTCTCGTAGGAGTCGAGTGCCCGCTCGTAGTCGGCGCGCATGGCGTCGTCGGCGCCCGGCTCGGCGGGGTGGAAGTCCAGCCGGTCCAGGGTTTCGCCGTACGCGGTGATGTCCTCGTCCACGACGCGGCGGAGCTTGTCGAGCGCGGCCCGCTCCTCGCTCTCCTTGCGCTTCCGGTTGCGCCGGAAGATCGTGTACGCCGTGCCGGCGCCCAGCACCAGGATCGCGGCGGTCGTGATCAGTCCGACGGCGGACGACGGTCCGCTGCCCGCGGAGGAGCCGCCCCAGGAAGCGGGGGCCCTGCCCCGGGCCTGTTCGACGGCCCGGTCCACGAAGGCGTTCAGCTGGGTCGCGGCGTCGGTGTCCGTGCCGGGCGTCTTGACCGCGGCGGTCAGGTTCTGTACCGCTCGGGTGGACATCACCCGCGGGTCGGCGCCCGCGTTGAATCCGTTGCCGAGGCGGACCGCGTAGACGCCGGTGATACCGGTGTCCGCGCGCAGGGTGGTGAGCAGGTTCTGCTCGGGGTACGCCGGGGTCCGTGGGAGTACGGCCACGAACACGGGCTTGTCGGCGTCCTTGATCTTCTTCGTCAGGGCGGCAGCCTGGCCCGGGGAGAGCTGGGCGGCGGCGGCCGGGTCGACGTACACCGGGCTCTTGCGCAGCGCCTGCGCGACATCGTTGACGGTGGATACGCCGACCGCGGCGGGTGCAGCGGTCGGCGCATCGACGACCACGACCGCCGACAGGACCAGCAGCAGGCCGGCCAACAAGGTCAGGAACAGCCCGTTCCGCATATATCGAAGCTAACCCAGGTGGATGAGGCCTGCGCGGTCACCCACGCGGGCCGGCTTCCCGCGCGCCGACCGGACTACGCGTCGCGGGTGAGGCTGATCGTGTCGCGGTACCACTTGGCGCTGTCCTTCAGCGTCCGCTCCTGCGTGTCGTAGTCGACGCGGACGATACCGAACCGCTTGTCGTAGCCGTAGGACCATTCGAAGTTGTCCATCAGCGACCAGGCGAAGTAGCCCCTGACATCCGCCCCTTCGGCGCGGGCCGCGGCCACGGCGGCGATGTGGTCGGCGAGGTAGGTGGTGCGGTCGGCGTCGTGGATCTGTCCGTCCTCGGAGACGGTGTCGTCGAACGCGGCACCGTTCTCGGTGATGACCGTCGGGACGCCGTAGTCCCTCTCCAGGTGCACCAGCAGGTCCGTGAGGGCGGTGGGGGTGATCTCCCAGTCCATCGCGGTACGCGGCAGGTCGCGCTCCACGCCCCGGGTGACGGGCAGACCGTCGAGGCCCACCGGGGAGCCCTCCTCCGTGACGCCGGAGAAGAGCGTGCCCCGGTAGAAGTTGACGCCGAGGACGTCGATCGGGGTGGAGATGACGGCCAGGTCGCCTTCCTGCACCGGAAGTTCGACGTTCTGCAGGGCAAGGTCGGAGATGACGTCCTCGGGGTAGGCGCCCTTGACGATCGGGTCGAGGTAGAGGCGGCGGCCGAGGCCGTCGGCGCGGCGACAGGCCTCGGCGTCCTCGTGGCTGTCGGTCTCGGGGGTGGCGGTGCCGAGGTTGAGCGTGATGCCCAGTTCGAACTCGTTGCCGCGGGCGGCGGCCGTCTCGCGGATGTACCGCGAGGCGAGACCGTGGCCGAGGAGCAGATGGTGGACGGCGTGGATCGCGTCGCCGAAGTTCTTCCGGCCGGGGGCCTGGTTGCCGTACGCGTAACCGAGCATGGCCGAGCACCAGGGCTCGTTCAGCGTCGTCCAGTGCTTGACCCGGTCACCGAGCGCGTCGTAGGCGAGCGCGGCGTACTCGGCGAAGCGGTGGGCGGTGTCACGGGCCGGCCAGCCGCCCGCGTCCTCCAGCTCCTGCGGGAGGTCCCAGTGGTAGAGGGTGATCCACGGCGTGATGCCCCTGGACTCCAGCTCGTCGACGAGCCGCTGGTAGAAGTCCAGGCCCTTCGCGTTGGCCGGGCCCCGGCCGCCCGGCTGGATGCGCGGCCAGGCGAGCGAGAACCGGTAGGTGTCGACGCCCAGGTCCGCGATCAGCCGCACGTCCTGGGGCATCCGGTGGTAGTGGTCGCAGGCCACATCGCCGTTCTCGCCGCGGACGACCATGCCCGGCACCCTGCAGTACGTGTCCCAGATGGACGGGGTCCGGCCGTCCTCGGAAGCCGCTCCCTCGATCTGGTAGGCGGCGGTGGCGACGCCCCAGCGGAAGTCGGCGGGCAGGCCCGGGACGGCCTCGGCGGCGATCTCGCGCGCGTATGCCTGCGGGGTGACGATGTTCATGGGTCTCCTGTGGTGTGCGTGAGGTCGCGTCGGATCGCGTGGGGCCGCTACGGGCGGGGTGGCACAGCGGCGGCGGGGGCCGGCCGGTGGAGCCAGCAGGCCACCGTGCGCGATTCGTCCCCGTCCGGCGCGGCGAGCACCGGGACATGGGCGGCGCAGGCGTCGAGTACCTTGCCGCAGCGGGGGTGGAAGGCGCAGCCGGCGGGCATCGCGGTCAGGTGCGGGGGCGAGCCGGGGATTCCGGTGAGTTCGCGGCGGGGGCCGTGCAGCGCCGGGAAGGAGTGCAACAGGCCGTCGCTGTAGGGGTGATGGGGGTCCTGATAGATGGCGCGGGCGCCGGCCTCCTCGACGATCCGGCCGCCGTACATGATCGCGATCCGGTCGGAGAACTCGATCAGCAGCGAGATGTCGTGGGTGATGAAGACGACCGAGAAGCCCAACTCCTCGCGGAGCCTGACCAGTTGACGCAGGATCTGGCGCTGCATGACGACGTCCAGGGCCGTCGTCGGTTCGTCCATGATGACGATCTCGGGCTCCAGCGCGAGCGCCATCGCGATCATCACGCGCTGGCGCATGCCACCGGAGAGCTGATGCGGGTAAGCGGCGAGCCGGTCGGCGGAGATGCCGACCAGACTCAGCAACTCCTCGGCCCGGCCGGTCCGTTCGGACCGTTGCAGCTCGGGGCGGTGCGCCTTGAGTACGTCGGTGAGCTGGCTGTGGACCGTGTGCACCGGGTTGAGCGAGTTCATCGCGCCCTGGAAGACGATCGACAGCTCCTGCCAGCGAAAGGCCCTCAACTCGGGAACCGACAGGGTCAGCAGGTCGAGCGCCTCGCCGCCTCGCCGGTGGTAGTGGACCTCGCCGCCGGTGATCACCCCGGGCGGCGAGAGCAGCCGGGTGACGGCGTACGCGAGCGTGGACTTGCCGGACCCGGACTCGCCCGCCAGGCCCAGGACCTCGCCCCGGTGCAGGGTGAGGTCGATGTCGCGCAGCGCGTGCACGGCATCGTCCCCGGTGCCGTAGTCCACGTTCAGACCGCGGATGCTGAGGACGGGCTCGCTGCTCATGAGCGGGTCTCCTTCTCGTGCGTACCGCGTGCCACGGGGGTGAAGCCGACCCGCATCCGGACCTTCCTGGACGCGCCCGCCTCCGTACGCAGGCGCGGGTTGACGAACTCGTCGATGCCGAAGTTGATCAGGGCGAGCGACATGCCGAGCAGGGCGATGCAGAGCCCGGCGGGGACGAACCACCACCACGCGCCCTGGGCCAGGGCCTGGTTGGACTGCGCCCAGAACAGGACGGTCCCCCAGTTCCAGTTGGAGATGTCCGCGACGCCGATGAAGGCGAGGGTGATCTCGGAGAGGATGGCGAAGATGACCGTGCCGACGAAGCCGGAGGCGATGACGGCCGTCAGGTTCGGCAGGACCTCGAAGAAGATGATCCGCCAGGTGGACTCGCCGGTGGCGCGGGCCGCTTCGATGTAGTCCCGGCGGCGCAGCGACAGCGTCTGCGCGCGCAGCACCCGCGCTCCCCACGCCCAGGAGGTGAAGGCGATGACGGTGGCGATCAGCAGATCGCCCGAGTCGGAGACGAAGCTGGCGATGATGATGATCAGCGGAAGTCCCGGGATGACCAGGAAGACGTTGGAGAGCACCGAGAGCACCTCGTCGGCCGTGCCGCCGAGGAATCCGGCGCTGACCCCGACGATTACCGAGAGGATCGTCGCGAAGATCCCGGCGACGAAGCCTACGACCAGGACGCCCCGGGTGCCGACGAGGATCTGCGAAAGCACGTCCTGCCCGGTCTGCGTGGTACCGAACCAGTGGGCGCCGGAGGGTGGCTGGAGCAGTTCATTGCTCATGGTGTCCGGGTCGTACGGTGCGATCCACGGCCCGATGACCGCGATCACGACGAAGAACGACAGGATGCCGAGGCCGATGACGGTCTTGCGGCCGCGCAGGAATCGCAGGTGGCGTCTGCTGGGCGCCGGGGTCTCGGTCGCGTCGATCACGGCGGCCTCGGTGGCGGCGGGGGCCATGCCCTAAGCCTCCCTTCGGGTACGGGGGTCGAGGACCATGTAGAGCACGTCGGCGAGGAGGTTCGCCGCGAGGACGGAGAGCGTGATGATCAGGAAGACGCCCTGCATCAGGGGGTAGTCCTTGGCGCCCACGCCCTGGAAGAGCTGGTAGCCGATGCCGGGGTAGGAGAAGACCATTTCCACCAGCAGCGTGCCGCCGACGATGAAGCCCAGCGAGAGGGCGAAGCCGGAGATGTTGGGGAGGATCGCGTTGCGTGCCGCGTATCCGAACATCACCCGGCGCTCGGGGAGCCCCTTGGCCTGGGCGACCATGACGTAGTCCTCGGAGGACACCGTCACCATCATGTTCCGCATGCCGAGGATCCAGCCGGCCACGGCGCTGAGCACGATGGTGAGGCCGGGCAGCACCGCGTGGCGGAGCGCGCTGGAGATGAACGGCCAGTCGAAGGCGGGCACGAGGGAACTGTCGTAGCCGCCGGCGGCCGGGAAGAGCGGCCACTTCACGGCGAACAGCGCGATGGCGATGAGCCCCAGCCAGAAGTACGGGATGGCCGAGATGAACGTGGTGACGGGCAGCAGGCTGTCCATCCAGGAGCCGCGCCGCCAGCCGGTGAAGACCCCGATGCCCGTGCCGAGCACGAAGCTGATCAGGGTGGTGACGCCGACGAGCGCGAGCGTCCACGGCAGCGACTGGGCGATCACCTCGCTGACCGGCGTCGGGAAGAAGGTGAAGGAGAGCCCGAGGTCGCCGTCGAGCAGATGCGACCAGTAGTCGGTGTACTGCTGCCAGAGCGACTGGTGCTTGTCGAGGCCGAAGAGTGCCTTGAGCGAGTTGACGGCGCTGGTGTCGAGCTGGCCCTGGAAGCGGGAGATGAGCGCCTGGACGGGGTCGCCGGGCATCATGCGCGGGATCAGGAAGTTGATGGTGATCGCGGCCCAGGCGGTGACCAGGTAGAAGGCGAGCCGTTGCAGCAGGTACTTCACTTCGCGGTCTCCTTCCCGTGGCCATCGGCGGCTTCCGCGTCGTCCGCGTACAGCCAGCAGGCCGCCCACTGACCGTCTTCGAGGTCGAAGCGCGGCGGCGGTTCGGTGCGGCAGCGCTCCATCGCCTTGGGGCAGCGGGGGTGGAAGCGACAGCCGGCGGGCGGGGCGATGAGCGAGGGCGGTTCGCCGCTGCCCGTCTCCTCCTGCTCCGCCTCGGCGACCACCCTGTCCGGGTCGGGCGCCGAGGCGATGAGGAGCTGGGTGTAGGGGTGGGCGGGGCGCTGGGTGACGGTCTCGCTGTCACCGCCCTCGACGATCCAGCCCGCGTACATCACCAGCGTGGTGTCCGCGAAGTAGCGGGCGGAGGCGATGTCGTGGGTGATGTAGAGGATCGCCAGATGCAGCCGGTCCTTGAGGTCCTTCAGCAGGTTGAGCACCCCGAGCCGGATCGAGACGTCCAGCATCGAGACGGGCTCGTCGGCGAGCAGGACCTGGGGGTCGGCGCCGAGCGCGCGGGCGATGGCCACGCGCTGGCGCTGTCCCCCCGACAGCTCGTGCGGGAACTTGTCGAGGTACTGCGCGGCGGGGGTGAGCTGCACCCGTTCCAGCAGCGCGGCGAGCTCGGCCCCGGTCGCCTCCCGGCCGTGGATCGTCAGCGCCCGGGTGAGGTGGTAGCGCACGGTGTGCACCGGGTTGAGCGAGGCGAACGGGTCCTGGAAGATCAGCTGGACCTGACGTACGTACGCGCGGAAGGACCGGCCGCGGCCTGCCTTCACCGCCTTCCCTGCCAGCCGGATCTCGCCCTCGGTGAGCGGATACAGCTGGGCGAGCAGTCTGGCGACGGTGGACTTCCCGGAGCCCGACTCTCCCACCAGGGCCGTGACTGTGCCCCGCCGGAGCTGCAGCGAGACGTCGTCGACGGCGTGGACGGTGCGGCGCCGGCGCGAGAGGAGATCGCGGCCGGTGCGGCGGACGGGGAAGTGTTTGACGACTCCGCGTGCTTCGAGCACGACGTCGTCGGTCCGATCGGTGGTGGTGGTCATGGCCGGTCCCCCCGTTCTTACTTGGCGGGCTTGAGCTGAAGCACGATCTGCAGCGCGGACGGCTGGGTGTGCTGCGGCGGGGCGTACGGGTCGGCCTCGGTGGGCCAGCCCACCCAGTTCTTCGTGGAGTACTCGGCTCCGATGGGGGCTGCGGCCGTCGGGATCACCGGCGCCTGCTCGACCATGATCTTCTGGAGGGTGTTCATGGCCGTGGTGCGGGCGGAGTCCTCGGTGGCGTTGGCGAAGTCCTTGAGCGCCTTGGTGGCCTGGTCGTTCTTGAAGCGGCCGAAGTTGCCGAGCTGGGACGCCTTGCCGACGGGCTGGAGCAGCGCGCCGTCCATGATGTTCTGGTACATGTCGTACGGGGTGGCGCCGCTGTTGGTCCAGTGCAGGGTTGCGTCGAAGTTGCCGTTGGCCACGTCCGCGCCCCAGGCCTCCGCGGTCTGCGTCTTGACCTTGGCCTCGATGCCGAGCTGCTTGATGTTGTCCTTGATGATCGCGAGCCCGGTGATGTAGTCGTTCCAGCCGGCCGGGTCGGTGAAGGTGAGCTGCACCGGCTTGCCGCTCGGGTCCTTCAGCACTCCGCCGCTGAGCTCGAACCCGGCGTCGGCGAGGATCTTCTTGGCTCCGGCCACGTCCGGTGCGGTGGTGGCGCTCTTGTACTCGGGCGCGAGGAAGGACTCACCGGCGGGCAGCGGGATGCCGGTCGGGTTGGTGATCTCCGGGTAGAGGGTCGCCTCGGCCTGGGTGTAGATCGCCTTGCGGTCGACGACCATCGCCATGGCCTTGCGCAGCGCCGGGTTGTCGAGCGGCTTGCGGGCGGTGTTGAACCACAGTCCGTGGATGCCGAGCCCGGACGGGAACCACAGCTTGTGGTTCTTGGGGTCCTTGTCGATGAACAGCTGTTCGTAGTTCGGCATGAAGACGAACGACCACTCGACCTTGCCGCTCGCCAGCGCCGTGGTCGCCGCGCTGTTGTCGTTGTATGCGGTGTAGCGCAGCTCCTTGACCTTGGTCGCGCCCTTCCAGTAGGTGGGCGTGGCCGTCAGGGTGGTGGTCTGCGGGGTGAACGTCTTGAGCTTGTACGGGCCCGAGCCGACAGGCGTGCGGTTGGGCCAGGTCTCCGGGTTCTTGACGCCTTCCCAGATGTGCTTGGGCACGATGAACTGCTGGATGATCTTGTTCTGGTTGACGTACTGGGAGTCCTTGAAGGTCAGGACGACCGTCTTGCCCTGCACCGCGACCCCGTCGAACGGGATGCCGTTGCCGTTGAGCGCCGGGTGCTTCTTGAGGAGGTCGAAGGTGTACGCGACGTCGTCGGCGGTCAGGGGCTTGCCGTCGGCCCACTTGGCCTTGGGGTCGAGGGTGAAGGTGACCTTGGTGAAGTTGGACTCCCACTTCCAGCCGGTCGCGAGCCAGGGGGCGGCCTTGTCCGCGGGCCGGATCTGGTTCGTCATGGCGAGGGGCTCGTAGATCATGAAGCGGTAGCCGAGCGTGGCGCCCGCCGAGGTGCTGAGGAACGGGTTGCTGTTGTTGGTCTGCGGCCCGTCCGGCTTGCCCAGGGTCAGCACGCCGGAGGCGCCGCCCCCTTTGTTGACACCCGAGTTGGCGGACGAGCAACCGGCGGCGAGCGCGACCACGGTGGTAGCGAGCGAGAGCGCTCTCAGTGTGGCGTGACGTCGTGCGGACATGGCGACTCCATGAGGGACTGCGGGTCTGGGAGATCCGGGAAGTGGGCAGCGCTCGGCGCGCCGGGTACAGGCGGTACGGGGCGGTGCGGGTGGTGCCGATGGTGCCGATGGTGCCGATGGTGCCGATGGTGCCGATGGTGCCGATGGTGCCGATGGTGCCGATGGTGCCGATGGTGCGGACAGTGCCAGTGGTGCCAGTGGTGCCGATGGTGCGGACAGTGCCAGTGGTGCCGGTGGTGCCAGTGGTACGGGCGATGCCGGTCGTAGGGGCGGGGCCGGTAGTGCGCGGGAGCTTGCGGAAGGGGCAGGCGGCCAGGGATGCCGGCCGGACCGCTACGGCGCCGAGTGGCGCACGACCAGTTCGGTGGGCAGCACGACCGGTGCGTCGGGCACGGCCGTGCCGCCGAGGTGGGCGAGCAGCATCCGCGCGGCCGTCTCACCCATCTGCCGGGTGGGCTGGCGCACGGTGGTCAGCGGCGGTTCGGTGTGCTCGGCCATCGGGATGTCGTCGAAGCCGACCACGGCGATGTCGTCCGGCACGGACCGCCCGGCCGCCCGCAACGCCCGCAGCACGCCCGCCGCACTGATGTCGTTGTGCGCGAAGACCGAGTCGAACTCGGCACCGGACGCCATGAGTTGCTCCACGGCCAGCCGTCCGCAGCGTTCGGTGAAGTCCCCGTGGACGACGAGATCGGTGGGCAGGACCGTACGGAATCCGTCCAGCCGGTCGCGTACGCAGCCGAAGTTCTGGGGGCCCGTGACGACCAGGGGTCTGGTGCGTCCGGCCGCCCGCAGATGACGGGCGGCGGCCGCGCCTCCTTCGCGGTTGGTGGTCACGACGGAGGGGAATTCGGGGTGGTGGCCACGGTCGTCGATCAGCACGATCGGCAGACCGCCGCGGTGCAGTGCGGTCAGGTGGTCAAGGGTGTTCTCGGGTTCGACGACCACCAGCCCGTCGAAGGCGCGCGCCGACACCTGACTGGTGAAGCGCTCCACGGACTCGGCACCCCGGTTGCAGGTGAAGAGCAGCAGTCCGTAGTCGGCGGCCTCGACGGTGTCGACGACGCCCTGGAGCACCTCGCCCATCCACGGCCAGGTGAGCGAGGGCACCAGCATGCCGACCGTACGGCTGCTGCCGCGGGCCAGTCCGACGGCGCCCGAGCTGGGCACATAGCCGAGCTGTGCGATTACTTCACGAACCCGGGCGGCCGTGGAGACGTCCACTTCGCCCTTGGTGTTGATGACCCGGGACACGGTCGTCTTGCTGACGCCGGCCTCGCGGGCGACATCGGCGATGGTGACACGCATCGGGGGCCTCCGGGACAAGGCGTGACGGGGAGCTGGAACCGGTACCGCAACCGGTTCCGGAACCGGTTCCGGCGTTGCGGCGTGAGTTAACCCCGCTGGAGCACTGCCGTCAATACTTCACGCCGACATTGGTCCGTACCCATTTCCCGTGCAGGCAGGTCGCGTTGTGTGTTCAGGTTCTGAACGCACGCCCCCCTTGACGCGGCCATTCAGGAGCAGTTCACTGTCGCCTCGATCGACGGCTGCTCCCCCCGCGCCCTGCCGAGGAAGGCGACAGCCCGTGATCCGATCAGGAAGAGCCGCACGGACCCTGCTCGCCGCCGTACTCGCCACGGGCGGCCTCACCGGGCTCTCGTCCGTACGCCCCAGGCCGCCGGCGAGAGCGTGAACATCGCCCTGAGCACCACCGACGACTCCGGTGGCCGCCACGTCACCCGCGGCCTCGAAGCCCAGACCCCGGTCGCCCCCGGTACCGGCAACGGCGGCCGCGGTGCGGACATCACGGTCGACGAGAACACCCGCATCACCGACCGGTCGACGGCGAACGGGGCCCGCGCCCAGATCTGGACGTGCACGGGGCGGCCAACCAGAAGTGGTATCTCCGGTAGCACCGGGTCCTCGACCGTCGGACGGGCCCGGAGCCGGGTCCGTCCGACGGCCGAGGAGCAACCGCGCTACTCCGTGGGCTCGACCCCGGCGCGCAGCAGCCCGTACGTGTACGCGTCCTCCAGCGCCTGCCAGGACGCCGCGATGACGTTCTCCGCGACGCCCACGGTCGCCCAGTCGCCGCTGCCGTCACCCGTGGTGATGAGAACTCGGGTGGTGGACTCGGTGCCGGTGCGGCCTTCGAGGATGCGGACCTTGTAGTCGACCAGTTCCAGCTTGGCGAGCTGCGGGTAGATCCGTTCCAGCGCGACGCGCAGCGCCCGGTCGAGTGCGTTGACCGGGCCGTTGCCCTCGGCGGTGGCGACGATGCGCTCGCCGTTGGCCCAGAGCTTCACGGTCGCCTCGTTGGCGTGCGTACCGTCGGGCCGGTCCTCGACGATGGCGCGCCAGGACTCGGTGCGGAAGTAGCTGCGCGCCCGGCCCTCGGCCTCGGCGCGCAGCAGCAGTTCGAAGGAGGCGTCGGCGGCCTCGTAGGTGTAGCCCTTGAGTTCGCGCTCCTTGACGCGTTCGACGACGCGGCCGACGAGTTCGCGGTCGCCGCCGAGGTCGATGCCGAGCTCCTTGCCCTTGAGCTCGATGGAGGCACGGCCGGCCATGTCGGAGACCAGCATCCGCATGGTGTTGCCGACCAGCGCGGGGTCGATGTGCTGGTACAGGTCCGGGTCGACCTTGATCGCGGAGGCGTGCAGTCCGGCCTTGTGGGCGAAGGCGGAAACCCCCACATAGGGCTGGTGGGTGGAGGGCGCCAGGTTGACGACCTCGGCGATCGCGTGGGAGATGCGGGTCATGTCGGCGAGCGCGCCCTCGGGGAGGACGGTCTTGCCGTACTTGAGTTCCAGGGCGGCGACGACGGGGAAGAGGTTGGCGTTGCCGACCCGTTCGCCGTAGCCGTTGGCGGTGCACTGGACGTGGGTGGCGCCCGCGTCGACGGCGGCGAGGGTGTTGGCGACGGCGCAACCGGTGTCGTCCTGGGCATGGATGCCGAGCCGGGCGCCGGTGTCCGCGAGGACGGTGGAGACGACGGCCGTGACCTGCGCGGGGAGCATGCCACCGTTGGTGTCGCAGAGGATGACGACATCGGCGCCTGCCTCGGCGGCGGCGCGGACGACGGCCTTGGCGTACTCGGGGTTGGCACGGTAGCCGTCGAAGAAGTGCTCGCAGTCGACGAAGACCCGGCGGCCCTGCTCGCGCAGGAAGGAGACGGTGTCGCGGACCATCTCCAGGTTTTCCTCGAGGGTGGTGCGCAGGGCCAGTTCCACATGGCGGTCGTGGGACTTGGCGACCAGCGTGATCACCGGGGCGCCGGACTCCAGCAGCGCCTTGACCTGAGGGTCCTCGGCGGCCTTGCCACCGGCCCGGCGGGTCGCTCCGAACGCGACCAGCTGGGCGTTCTCGAACTCGATCTCTCGCTGGGCGCGCGCGAAGAACTCGGTGTCGCGGGGGTTGGCACCGGGCCAGCCGCCCTCGATGAAGCCCACGCCGAAGTTGTCCAGGTGCCGGGCAATGGTCAGCTTGTCCGCGACCGTCAGGTTGATGCCTTCACGCTGGGCCCCGTCGCGCAGCGTGGTGTCGAAGACGTGGAAACTGTCGTCGGTGGCCTTGGCCTTGGTGGTCATGCTGGTCTGACTCCTGTCGGATGAGTGGATCCGGACGATCTGGCTCCACTTGCCCCCATCATCCCGCGCGCCTCGCCCCGGCCGAGGTGAGGGCCGGAAAACGAAAAAACCCCTCGCGGGTGCGAGAGGTCTGCGCGCGGGTCTGGGGCACGGTGGCCGCGCCGCACGTAGGTGGTACGGGGCGGTCACTGCGGACCGGCGCGCCTGTTGCCAATAATCATGACGAACGAGGGCACGGAAGCAGTCTTGCACAGGGCCGCCTCCGTGCCCTGCCCCGTCTCAGGATGCGGGCGTGACCGTGGTCGCCCCGGACGGCTCCGAGCGCTCCTGTCCGGGCTTGCCGGCGCCGACCCGGCCCAGGTCGATGTCGCGGGTCTCTCGCATGGTCAGGTAGACGATCAGGGAGACCGCGGCGCACCCCGCGACGTACCAGTAGAAACCGGACTCGATGCCCGCCTTCTTGAACCAGAGCGCCACGTATTCGGCGGTGCCGCCGAAGAGCGCGTTGGCGAGGGCGTACGGGAGGGCGACACCCAGGGCGCGGATGCCGGTCGGGAAGAGTTCGGCCTTCACGCAGGCGTTGATCGAGGTGTATCCGGTGACGACGACCAGGGCGAGGAGTGCCAGGCCGAAGGCGGGCCAGAAGGTGCCGGCGTGCTTGAGCATCGTCATGATCGGCACGGTCAGGAAGGTGGAGCCGACGGCGAAGGTGATCAGCAGCGGCCGGCGGCCGATCCGGTCGGAGAGCATTCCGGCCAGCGGCTGGATGCACATGAAGACGAACAGGGCGCAGAAGCTGACGAGCGAGGCGGTGGACTTCTCCATGCCGGCGCTCTTGGAGAGGAACTTGGTGAGGTAGGTCGTGTACGTGTAGTACGCGACGGTCCCGCCCATGGTCAGCGCCATCACGAGGAACGCCTCGCGCTTGTGCTGCCACAGCGCCTTCAGGGTGCCGCGGTCCTCCTGCTCGGCGGCGCCGGACTCCGCGTAGACCTCGGTCTCGAGCATCGAGCGGCGCAGGTAGAAGACGATCGCGGCGCCGAGCGCGCCGACGATGAACGGGATGCGCCAGCCCCAGCTGTGCAGGGCCGCGTCGGACATGGTGCGCTGGAGGACGATCTGGAGGCCGAGGCCGACGAGTTGTCCGGCGGTCATGGACACGTACTGGAAGCTGGAGGCGAAGCCGCGCCGGTGGGGCGCGGACGCCTCGGTCAGGTACGTGGCGCTGGCGGCGTACTCGCCGCCGACGGAGAGGCCCTGGAGGAGCCGGGCCACCAGCAGGACGGCGACGCCGCCGTAGCCCGCCACGTCGTACGTCGGCGCGACGGCGATGAGGATCGCGGAGGCCGACATGAGGGTGACGGTGAGGGTGAGTGCGGCCTTGCGGCCTCTGCGGTCACCGATCCGGCCGAGCAGCCAGCCGCCGACGGGCCTCATGAAGAAGCCGACGGCGAAGATCCCCATGGTGTTCATGAGGTTGGCGGTCTCATTGCCCTCGGGGAAGAACGAGTCCGCGAAGTAGACCGCGAAGGTCGCGTACACGAACCAGTCGAACCACTCGACCATGTTGCCGGCGGAGCCGACCCAGATTTTCTTCCACTGCTCTCGTCCCATGGTCCGTCACCGTGCCCCACCGACCGGGAAGGTAACAACCATGCACGGGGCAACGATCGCGCGTACTTACGTGCGTTTCGTTCACGGCCGGGGGAACGGCCGCTTCGGTACGGGCAGTCCGCCGTAGCGGATCGGCGGCGGGGTACGGCCGGACGCGCTCGTGCCGATGCGGAAGCGGCTGCCGCAGGGTGGCGATCGGTGGTCTCAGCCGAGCGCCTCGTCGAGGAACTCCCTTACGTGCGTGAGGATCCTGCCCCGGTCGGTGCCCGGCAGGCCGATCGCCACATGGATACTGAACCCGTCGAGCAGGGCGCGCAGCCGGGTCGCGAACCGGTCGGCGTCCACGGCCCGGAACTCCCCGCGCGATCCGCCCTCCGCCAGCAGCGCCACGAGGTCCCGGTGCCAGGCCCCCTCGATCGCGGCCTGCCGGGCCCGCGCGTCGGCGTCGGCGTTCTGCGAGCGGTTCCAGACCTCCAGCCAGAGCGTCCAGTGCGGGTCGCGGTGGCCGTCGGGGATGTACAGGTCGACGTACGCGTCGAGCCGCTCGCGGACGGAGGTCTGCCGGGCCAGCAGCTCCCGCCGCGCGGCGCCGAGCCGGCCCTCGCTCCACTCCAGGGTCTGCAGGAGCAGCTCGTCCTTGGTGCGGAAGTAGTAGAGAAGATGACCGCTGCTCATGGAGACGTCACGGCCGAGCCCGGCCATGGTGAGCCCGTCGAGCCCGCGCTCGGCGATGGTGGCCATGGCGGCGGCCAGCACATCCTCGCGGGGCGGGGCGGTGTTGCGGCGGCGCGGGGCGGGGGTCATCGGACGGCTCCCCCGGTCCATCCGTCCGCCGCGAGCAGCGCCCGCAGCTCAGCGACGACGCCCGGCGGCGGTGTGCGGTCCGTGCGGACCGCGGCCACGTCGCTCCGGACCGACCGCGGGTCCATGTCGTAGGCCGCGGACAGCACCGTGCCGAGGTCGTCGTCGGTGAGCAGCTCCGCGAGGATCGCCAGCAGCGGGAGATACTGCTCGTCCTCGGCCGTCAGACCGGGCAGGAGCAGACGCAACTGCCCGGTCATGCCCAGAAGTTCGGGCGCGATCTCCATCCAGCCCCGGCTGCTGCGCACCTCGTCGGCCGTCTCTTCCATGAACCAGGTCATGACAGCGTACGGAATGTCCCGGTGCCCGGTCTGCTCGTCGAAGCAGACCGTGGGCGTGCGGTCCGGGTCCTCGTCCGCGACGATCGCGGTGAGGAAGGTGCGGCCGGGAGGGTCCGTCTCGGCGAGCTCCAGGTACCACGCGTCGTCCGGCACCGAGTAGAAGCGCTCGATCGCATAACCCTGTCCGGCGTGCTGGAAGGTGCTCGGCATGGATCAGACCTTAGGTTGCTGCTGTGTGATGCAGTGGATACCTCCACCACCGGCAAAGATCGTACGGGCGTCGACCAGGGTCACGGTCCGATCGGGGTGCAGACGCCGGAAGATACCTGCCGCGATCTCGTCACGGGGGTCGTCGAAGCCACACAGCACCACGCCACCGTTGCAGACATAGTGGTTGATGTACGAGTAGTCGACCCAGTGACCGTCCTCACCCTGCACCACGGTCGGGGCAGGGACCTCGATGACCTCCAGGGGACGCCCCTGAGCGTCGGTCTGGGCCCCGAGCATGGCCACGTTCTCCTTGCAGAGCTCGTGGTCGGGGTGGGACGGGTCCGGCTGGGTGTGGACTACGACGACTCCGGGGCCGGCGAACGCGGCGACGATGTCGACATGGCCGAGCGTGCCGAAGCCGTGGGGCGGGTAGTCAGCGGTCAGGCCGCGCTTCAGCCAGATCGCCTTCGTGGTGCCGAGCCTGGCGTGGATCTCGGCCTCGACCTCCTCCTTGGTCCAGCCCGGGTTGCGCTCGGAACCGAGCTGGACGGTCTCGGTGAGGAGAACGGTGCCTTCGCCGTCCACGTGGATGCCGCCGCCCTCGTTGACGAGAGACGAGCTGTGCACGGGGACCCCCGCGAGATCCGCGACATGGCGGGCGATCTTCGCGTCGTGTTCCCAGGTCGCCCAGTCCTGTGCGCCCCAGCCGTTGAACACCCAGTCCACGGCGGCCAATCGGGTGCCGTCCGTGACGAAGGTCGGACCGATGTCGCGCATCCAGGCGTCGTCCAGCTCGCGCTCGACCAGGTCGATGTCCGGGCCGAGGAGGGCACGGGCGCCCTCCGACTGGCCCGGCCCGACGACCATGGTGACCGGCTCGAAACGGCGTACGGCCCGGGCCACCGAGGCCCACGCCTCGCGGGACTCGGCAAGGTCGTCACCGGTGAACGTGACGTTGGGGCCCGGCCAGGCCATCCAGGTGCGCTCGTGCGGGGCCCACTCGGGCGGCATACGGAAGGTCATGTCGTTGGACTCCTCAAGGCTGTGTGCTGGAAGGCTGTGTTCTTACAGGAAATAGAGGCGGTTGAGGGACACCGATTCGGCGGGTTCCGAGCGCATCGGGGCACCGTCCAGCGTGACCAGCCCACTGCGCCCGTCCACCGCCACATCCCCGATGCGGGAGTTGAGCCGGAGATCCGCCGGGCCGATCCCGCGGGTGCCGCGCACGGCCACCCTGCGCCGTCGCGTCGGCATCAGGTCGGAGCCCAGCTCGGTCGCGGCCTTCGCCACGAAGGCCACCGAGATATCGGCGGGGGTCGCGCCGTGCCCCCCGAACAGCGGTCCCAGGACCAGCGGTTCACAGGTGTCGGTCGCTGCGTTGGGGTCGCCCGTCACGCCCCACGCCGGGAAGCCCGCCTTCAGTACCATCTGCGGCTTCGCCCCGAAGTACGGCGGCTTCCACAGCACGATGTCGGCGAGCTTGCCCACCTCGATCGAACCGATCTCGTGCGCGAGGCCGTGCGCGATGGCCGGGTTGATCGTCAGCTTCGCCATATAGCGCAGCACCCGGGCGTTGTCGTCGTGCGCGCCGTCGCCCTCCATCGGGCCCAGCTCGGCCTTCATCTTCCCGGCCATGGCGAAGGTACGGCGTACGGTCTCGCCCGCGCGCCCCATCCCCTGCGCGTCCGACGAGGTGATGCCGATCGCGCCGAGATCGTGCAGCACGTCCTCGGCGCCCATCGTCCCGGCCCTGATCCGGTCCCGCGCCATGGCGGCGTCCCCGGGCAGGTCGGTCTTGAGGTCGTGTACCGAGACGATCATCCCGTAGTGCTCCGCCACCGCGTCCCGGCCGAACGGCAGGGTCGGATTGGTGGACGAGCCGATGACGTTCGGCACACCCGCCATCTTCAGGACGTTCGGTACGTGTCCACCGCCGCAGCCCTCGATGTGGAAGGCGTGGATCGTCCGGCCGTCCAGGACACGCAGGGTGTCCTCGACGGACAGACACTCGTTCAGCCCGTCGCTGTGCAGGGCGACCTGCACGTCGTGTTCCTCGGCAACGCGCAGGGCGGTGTCGAGCGCACGGGTGTGTGCGCCCATGTCCTCGTGCACCTTGAAGCCGGATGCACCGCCCTCGGCGAGCGCCTCCACCAGGGGTGCGTCGCCGGAGGACGAGCCGCGGGCCAGGAAGCCGATGTTGACCGGCCAGGCGTCGAAGGCGTTGAAGGCGTGGCGCAACGCCCACGGCGAGTTGACGCCGACGCCCCATACCGGGCCGAACTCCTGGCCGATGACGGTGGTGACGCCGGAGGCCAGCGAGGCCTCCATGATGCGTGGCGAGAGCAGATGGACGTGGGTGTCGACGGCACCGGCCGTGGCGATCAGGCCCTCGCCGGACACGATCGTGGTGCCCGTGCCGACGACGACGTCCACCCCGTCGAGCGTGTCCGGGTTACCGGCCCGTCCGATGGAGTGGATCCGGCCTTCGCGGATACCGATGGAGACCTTGCGGATGCCTTGAACGGCGTCGATGACCAGTACGTTGCTGATGACGACGTCGCAGGTGTCGCGTACGGCCGCGGCCTTGAGGTGCAGCCCGTCGCGCGCGGTCTTGCCGAAGCCGGCCAGGAACTCGTCGCCGTGCGCCTGCGCATCCGACTCGACGCGCACCACCAGGCCGGAGTCGCCGAGAACGACCCGGTCTCCGGCGCGCGGTCCATGGACGGATGCGTATTCGTTGGGGTCCATCAGACGTCCTCCGCTCCCAGATAGCCGCAGGCCGCCGCGCGCCGCAGGGCCTCTTCCTTCGCGCCGGGCGCGTCCAGCGGTCCGTCGACCAGGCCGGCGAAGCCGATCGCGATCCGGGCGCCGCCGATCGGCATCAGGCCGACCTCGATCTCGCCGCCCGGATCGAAGCGGACCGACGATCCGGCGGGGACGCACAGCCGCATTCCGTACGCCGCGGCCCGGTCGAAGTCGAGGCGCGGGTTGGCTTCGAAGAAGTGGAAGTGCGAGGTGACGCTGACCGGGACGGTCGCGGTGTTGTGCACGGTCAGCCGCAGTGCGGGCTCGGGCTCGGCGTGCGGCGGTGCGGGCAGTACGGCGCCGGGTGCGGCATCGCCGAGCCCTCCCCCGATGGGCTCCGAGACGACCGCGAGCCGGGATCCGTCGTCGAAGACGGCCTCCACATGCACCTCGGTGACCACATCCGCCACACCGGGCAGGACGTCGTCGGGCCCCAGCACGCAGCGCGCGGCCTCGATCGCCTCGGCGAGCCGCTTTCCGTCCCGGGCCGCCTCGCAGACGGTGTCCGCTATGAGCGCGGTCGCCTCGGGGACATTCAGCCTCAGCCCACGCGCACGGCGCGCCCGTGCCAGTTCGGCGGCACCGAAGAGCAGGAGCCGATCTCGCTCGGTAGGGGTAAGTCGCACGTCAGTACACCTCCAATTTGAACGCCACTCTAATCAATAATTCCCTATCTGAGAACCATTGACGGAGAGCTGAACTTGGGCTCACATAGAGCGGCACTCAAACTGTCGAACGTCAGGGGCGGCCTCATGCCGATAGAACAGCGCGGAGTCGACACCATCCCGGAGGCGGAACGCACCAGCGCCCCGCGCGACCTCGTCTCGATCCTGCTGGGGTCCAATCTCTGCCTGGGCGTGATCGTCTTCGGCTGGCTCCCGGTCTCCTTCGGCCTGGGCTGGTGGGCCTCGGTGAGCTCGATCATCACGGGCACCCTGCTCGGCACTCTGCTGACGGCACCGCTCGCCCTGGTCTCGCTGCGCACCGGAACCAACCTCTCCACGTCCTCCGGTGCCCAGTTCGGAGTGCGCGGCCGCCTGATCGGCTCGATCGTCGGCCTGCTGCTCGCCCTCGGCTACACAGCGCTGACCGTCTGGATCGGCGGCGACGCGATCGTGGGCGTCATGCATCGCCTCTTCGGGCTGTCGACCGGGGGGCTCTCGTACGCGGTCGTGTACGCCCTGCTCGCCGCCGCCACCGTGATCGGCGCGGTCTACGGCTACCGGATGCTGCTGCGCCTCTCCCGCATCCTCGCCGTCGCGATGAGCGCGCTGCTGATCCTGGGCGTCGTCGCGTACGCCCCGCACTTCACCACCGCCGCATTGCCCGGCACCGGCGGCTATCTGCTCGGATCCTTCTGGCCGACCTGGCTGCTGGCCATGGTCGCAGCAGGGCTGAGCGGCCCGATCGCGTTCATCACCCTGCTCGGCGACTACACGCGGTACATCTCGCCGGCCCGTCACTCCTCCCGGACCGTACTGCGCGCGAGCTGGATCGGCCTGCTGATCGGTCTGCTCGTTCCGCAGCTCTTCGGTACGTTCACGGCGTACGCCTCCCGGGCGGCCCTCGACTATGCGGGCCCGCTCGTCGACGCCTCCCCCACCTGGTACCTGATCCCGCTGCTGCTCGCCGCCTCCGCCGGTTCGGTCGGCAACGCGGGCCTGATGCTGTACTCCATGGGCCTCGATCTGGATGCGATCCTGCCGCGCGCCTCGCGCCCCCAGGCCACCTTCGCGGTCGCGGGCGTCGCCACGGCGTGCGTCTTCGTCGGGCACTACGCCTGGGACGCCGAATCCGCGATGACGTCGTTCGTCCTGCTGCTGACCGCCATCGGCACCCCGTGGGCGGTGATCACCCTGATCGGCTTCGTCCGATGCCGCGGTGTCTACGACTCGCAGGCCCTCCAAGTCTTCAACCGGCGCTCGCGCGGTGGCGCCTACTGGTACACGGCCGGCTGGAACCTGCCCGCCACGGCCTCCTGGGCCCTGGGCGCGGCAGTGGGCCTCTGCGCCGTCTCGCTGCCCTCGTACGAGGGTCCGCTGCTCTCCCTGACCGGCGGTGTGGACTGCAGCTTCCTGCTGTCGGGCCTGGTGGGCGCTGTCGCGTACACGGCGCTGACGCGCGGCAGGCGCACGGAACCCGCGGTGTCGGCCGATACGGAGGCGCAGCCGTCCGCCGTGTCCTGAACAGGAACGACGACGCC
>NZ_JBHVFF010000099.1:0-26134 GCF_042801895.1 Streptomyces sp. NPDC057543
GGGGAACAGGGCGAGCTCACGGCCCTTCGGGCGTTCGCCTCCCGTGAGGAGGCCGTGACCTGGTGCGCGAGCGGCCCGGCCGGCTGACACGGCGGGGGAGGGGCCTGCTCGCGGCCGAGTCTTTCTACCAGATCGACTCGACCCATTCCGGGTGATCGATGAACGGGTTCCGGTTGTGCTGGTACTTGTCGAATATGACGTCGTTGCGCCGCTTCTCGAAGCTGTCCGGCGGGTCCTCCTGGCTCCATGCCTTCAGCACCGAGAGGCGCCCGATGTACGGTGCGGAACCGTTGGACACCTTGTCGTTGGGTTCGAGGTCGGGGAAGGCGTCGTCGCCCTCGTAGCGCACCGCCATGTACAGGATCATGCGGGCCACATCGCCCTTGACCGCGTCGCGCGGTTCGAAGGAGTCACTGTCGGTGTAGTTGCCCGGTGCGCCGCTGACCGCGCTGCCGCCGTTGTCGAAGTCCTTGTTGCCGCGAATGGAATTGACGGTGACATCCGCCGGGCGCAGGTGGTGGATGTCGGTGCCGGGGCCGGTGGCGGTGCCGAAGTCGCCGTGGGACTTGGCCCAGACGTGTTCGCGGTTCCACTGGCCGACCGAGCCGCCGTTGTCGCTCTTGGGTTCGGAGCGCCCGGTGTAGAGGAGGATCACGTTCGAGGGGTTGGCGGGGTCCTCGTCCGTGTCCTTGAGGGCGTCCCAGACCTGGCTGTAGGAGATCCTGGTCTGGTTGCTGATGATCGTGTGCAGCGCGCTCTTGAGCGCGGTTCCGGACTTGCCGAGCGCGTCCTCGTAGTACGTGTCGTCGAGGGTCCGGAGGGGTGTCGCGGCGATCGGCGCGGCCTCGGGTGCGGCTGCCCGGGGGGTGGCGGCCGGTGCGGCGGCCGCGGTGCCGGCGAGTACCGCGAACGCGGCAAGGGTCGCCAGCAAGGGGCGCCGGTAGTGCAGGTGACGACGGGACATGTGGGGTGTCCTCTCCGAAAATGCGGGCACCACGAAGCCGTCGCAGGGTGGGGGCGGCGCCGCGGTGGTCGTGTGGTAAGTGGTCAGCGGGAGCCTTCCACACGCACCGTGACCCTGGTGTGAACGCTGTGTATTTATCATGTGCAGGTCAAGTGAGGGTTGGTCCGTGGCGCCGGGAGCGGATCGCCGAGGCATCGGATGCGGCGGACCGGGCGCGGGGCGAGAATGACCGAAAGGACGAGGAGGCGGCATGAGTGACGAGCCCGAATCCGTATCCGCAGCCCCGGGAGTCACTCCCGCGCTGCGGGGAGTGACTCCCGACAGCCTCTTGCACACCGGCGGGAGCGACCATCCGTCGGCAGAGGACCTGGTACTCGCCTCCGGGCGGGACCTGACCCCGAAGAATCTTCAGTGGGCGGAGCGCAGGCTCGCCCAGGAGGGCCGGTCCGCGATAGACAAGGCACTGCCGTAGACCGTGGCCAGGCGGTCCGGGCGGCGCGGGGAGTGAGGAGTGTGTGGGCGCTCCCCGCGGCTCGGCTAGCCTGGGTGCACAATGAACCGTTTGACGACGTCAGGGGCCGGGTACGACCTGGCCCGCTTCCCCGAGGGTCCGCGCGACCAGTTCCGCGCCTGGGACGCTGCCGATGAGTATCTGCTGCGGCGGCTGGAGGGGAGCGACGGGTCGGAACCGGTCGCCCTGTCGGGCGCCGTGGTCGTGGTGGGCGACCGCTGGGGCGCCCTGAGCACGGTGCTGGCCGCGCACCGCCCCGTACAGATCACCGACTCCTTCCTGGCACAGCGCGCAACCCTCGCGAACCTGGAGCGCAACGGTGTGGCCGCGGAGGCCGTACGTCTCCTGTCGGCCAGGGACACCCCGCCGGACCGGATCGACGTCCTGCTGGTACGCGTCCCCAAGAGCCTCGCGCTTCTGGAGGACCAGCTCCACCGGCTCGCGCCGGCCGTCCACGCGGGCACCGTCGTCATCGGCACCGGCATGGTCAAGGAGATCCACACCTCCACCCTCAAGCTCTTCGAGCGGATCATCGGCCCGACCCGCACCTCCCTCGCGGTCAAGAAGGCCCGGCTCATCTTCTGCACCCCGGACCCGGCCCTGCCCCGTACGCCCAGCCCCTGGCCGTACCGCTACGACCTGCCCGAGGACGTCGGTCCGGTCTCCGGTCGGACCGTCACCAACCACGCCGGGATCTTCTGCGCCGAGCGCCTCGACATCGGCACCCGCTTCTTCCTCGGCCATCTCCCCGCGCGCACCGGCCCCGACCGGGTCGTCGACCTCGGCTGCGGAAACGGCGTCGTCGGACTGTCCGCCGCGCTCGCCAACCCCGAAGCGACGGTCACGTTCGTCGACGAGTCGTACCAGGCGGTCGCCTCCGCCGAGGAGACCTTCCGGGCCAACACCGGCCCGGACGCCACAGCCGAGTTCGTGGTCGGCGACGGGCTGACACAGCTGCCGCCCGCCAGTGTGGACCTGATCCTCAACAATCCGCCGTTCCACTCCCACCAGGCCACCACCGACGCGACGGCCCGCACCATGTTCCACACGGCGCGCGCCGCACTGCGGCAGGGCGGTGAGCTGTGGGTCGTCGGAAACCGGCACCTCGGCTACCACACCCAGCTGCGCCGGACCTTCGGCAACTGCACCACGGTCGCGGGCAACCCGAAGTTCGTCGTCCTGCGCGCAGTCAAGCGCTGACGCCCGCCGGGGTGCGCCCCGGCCCTTCCGGATTCATGCAACACGTTCTACTGTGTGCGCCGCCGCACACGGGCGACGCGACCGCGAGACTCCTGGAGGGGCCGTGCACCTCGAATACACGCCTGAACAGCAGCAGTTGCGCGCCGAACTGCGTACGTACTTCGCCGGACTGGTCCCCGACAACGCCTACGCACGCCACGCCGACCCCGCCGTACAGAAACGCTTCTACCGGGAGACGATCCGGCGCCTGGGCACCGACGGCTGGCTCGGCGTCGGCTGGCCGACGGAGTACGGCGGCCGCGGACTGTCCCCGATGGAACAGTTCATCTTCTTCGACGAGGCTGCCCAGGCAGGCGTACCGCTGCCGCTGATGTCCCTCAACACCGTCGGTCCGACGATCATGCAGTTCGGCACCGAGGAACAGAAGGCCTACTTCCTGCCGAAGGTCCTCGCAGGCGAGATCGACTTCGCGATCGGCTACAGCGAACCCGACGCGGGCACGGACCTCGCCGCGCTCAAGACCCGCGCAGTACGCGACGGCGACTACTACGTCGTGAACGGGCAGAAGATCTGGACCACCAACGGCGACACCGCGGACTGGGTCTGGCTCGCCGTCCGCACCGACCCGGACGCGCCCCCGCACAAGGGCATCACCATCCTGCTCGTCCCGACTGGAGACCCCGGCTACTCCTGCACCCTGATCAACACCCTCGCCTCGCACGACACCACCGCCAGCTACTACGAGAACATCCGCGTCCCCGTCTCGCGCCGCGTCGGCGACGAGAACAAGGGCTGGCGGCTGATCACCAATCAGCTCAACCATGAACGCGTCACCCTCGCCGCCCACGGCACCATGGCCGTCCGCGCCCTCCACAACGTCCAGCGCTGGGCGGCGGACACCGCACTCGCCGACGGCCGCCGCGTCATCGACCTCGGCTGGGTCCGCGCCCTCCTGGCCCGCACCCACACCAGGCTCGACGCCATGAAGCTCCTCAACTGGCAGATGGTGTCCGCGGTCCAGAAGGGAACCCTCACCCCGCAGGACGCCTCCGCCGTCAAGGTCTACGGTTCCGAGGCCCGCCGCGACGCCTACGCCTGGCTGATGGAGGTCGTCGGCTCGGCCGGACCGCTCAAGGAGGGATCGGCGGGCGCCGTACTCCACGGCGAACTCGAACGCGGATACCGGTCCGCCGTCATCTTCACCTTCGGCGGCGGCAACAATGAGATCCAACGGGAAATCATCTCGTGGATCGGCCTGGGGATGCCGCGCGTACGGCGGTGAGCGGCTGTGACGAGGATTTTCAGTTGGCACAAAAGAGGGATAGTTGGCACCAGATGTAACGGGCGGTGTGATGGATGACGTCTTGCTGTGCTTCGGTCCTGGGGAGGTGTCGGCGAAGCACAGTGGGCTGTCGAAATCGACCGTCGGGCGGATCTGGAAGAAGTTCGACCTCAAGCCCCACCTTCGGGACTCCCTCAAACTGTCCGCCGACCCGCAGTTCGTCGCCAAGGTCGTCGACATCGTCGGCCTCTACCATCATCCGCCGCAGAAGGCGGTGGTTCTCTGCGTCGATGAAAAGAGCCAGATCCAGGCACTGGACCGCTCGCAGCCGGTACTGCCGATGATGCAGGGCATGCCCGAACGCCGCACCCACGACTACTGCCGGCACGGGATCACCAGCCTGTTCGCCGCCTTCGACATCGCCGACGGCACCGTCATATCGGAACTGCACCGCCGTCACCGCGCCATCGAGTTCAAGAAGTTCCTGATCCGGATCGACAAGGCCGTGCCCACCGGACTCGACGTCCACCTGGTCTGTGACAATTACGCCACCCACAACACCGCCGAGATCAAGACGTGGCTGGGTAAGCACCCCCGCTTCCACGTCCACTTCACCCCGACCGGCTCTTCCTGGATGAACCAGGTCGAGCGCTGGTTCGGCTCGGCCTGCTCGGCCGGGATGCTCGTCAGCAGCGCCCACCAGCCGTCCACCGCGCCCTCGGCTGCCAGGACATCCTGGTCGAAGTGCCACTGAAGAGCCGCGTGAGCCTTTGCGCAGGCGGCGGCCTGGCTTTCGGCCTTCTCCGGGATGGTGTGCCGGATGCCGCGCCGTCGCAGGTACTGGCGGCAGGGCCCGTTGCCGTATGCCTTGTCGGCCGAGAGGCTGTCCGGTTTCCTGCGAGGCCGGCCCGGACCCAGGCGAGGAACGCGGATCTTCTCCAGGACCGGTTGGAACCGGGTGCAGTCGGCCCGCTGACCTGGTGTGATGATCAGGGACAGCGGGCGGCAGCGTCCGTCCGCGCTCAGGTGGAGCTTGGTGGTGAACCCGCCGCGCGAGCGGCCCAGGCCCTCGCCTCCCGCACCACCTCCACCAGGCGGGCGTGAAGACTCTGCCAAGCGGTTTCGTCCTGGTGTTCCACCTCTTCGGCCCTCTTTGAAGCGGGCGCCGGCGGCGGATCGGTGCGGGAGCCGACCGCGTGCTGATGCGCCCGCACGATGGTGGAGTCGACCGAGATGTCCCAGTCGATCTCGCCTGTCTCCTCGACCGCGGCCTGGGCCTGCTGGAGCAGGGGTTCCCAGGTCCCGTCGGCCGACCACAGCCGGTGGCGTTCATAGACCGTCTTCCACGGGCCGAACCGTTCGGGCAGGTCACGCCACTGCACACCGGTCCGCACCCGGTGCAGAATCCCGTCGATCACCTGCCGGTGATCCCGCCACCGGCCACAACGCCTGTTACTGGCCGGCAGGAACGGCCGCAGCCGTGCCACTCGACATCTGTCAGATCTCCCCGCCCCATGACCACATCAACGACCAAGGCTCGGACCAGTCACATGATCGACCGGACAAGTCCTAGCCGATCGAGAAGGTGGCAGCGGGCGCGGCATAGTCGACGGGACCGTTGAATCGGGCCGAGGCGCGTGCCACTGCCTGCTGCGGGGTGAGGAAACGGCCGACGTGGGTGACGATCAACCGGCCTGCCCGGGCCGTGCTGGCGGTGTCGCCGGTGTCTTCGGGCGTGTGGTGCACCTGATCGCCCTCGGGCGGTGCCTGGGCGCTCTCGGCCTCGCACAGCAACACATCGCACCCGTCGGCCAGCCGCGTGAGGTTCACGCATGGTGCTGTGTCCCCGGAGTAGACCAGCGATCGGCCCGCGGCCTCGATGCGCACAGCGAAAGCCGGGATGCCATGCTCCACTGCACGACTGGTCACAGTGAGTGCACCGACGCGCGCCTGATGCCCGTCATACAGCTCATGGACGGCGAAGGCGGACTCGACCGGGCTGCGCGTCGAGTTGTTGGTCAGGAAGTGGGCCAGCCGGTCAGCGATGCCCGGCGGCCCGTACAGAGGGATTGGCGCGGCAAGCTGAATGTCCGCGAAGAGCGCCGCGTAATAGGCGGTGAGCAGGTCCGCGCTGTGATCGGCATGCAGGTGTGAGATCCAGATCGCGTCTACCTCATCGAGCCGCACGTGCCGCTGCAGCTGCGCCAACGTCCCGCTGCCCGCGTCCACCCAGACCCGAGTCTCGCCGCTGGACACCAGATAGCCGGAGCACGGGTTGTCCACGCTCGCATAGGGCGTCGCACACCCCAGGACGGTGAGGCAGAGAAGGTCGTTGATCACCCGGCGAGTCTATAGAGCGCGTGATCCACAGGTATTGACAATTTCTCTTCCGGCCTCAGGCAGCGCGTTGACCAGATGCAAGACGGTGCTCCGGCTTACGGGCACGCCGAGGACTGCAGCCGGCCGGGCCCCGGCCCGGCCGGCTAGGGCGAGGCCGACCGCGGCAAGGGTCGAACGCAGCTGCTCGGTGCGCTGGCCATACCTGCGAGTCAGGCCGGGCATCTGCTCCACGAAGGTCCGGCGCGGAGACGGGGCGTTCCAGCACCGGAACCGCCGACCGGAGCTGGGGTACGACGATTCGTCCGGCGCTCGGTACGTCGGCGGGAAAGCGCAGGTAGGAGCTGTGAACCCGAGTCGACCAGGCTCCGCATCCCGGGCAAGCGGCGCCGTCCGCGGTGCATTGCGCATCGACACGCACCTTCTCGATACTCACGTCCACCGACAGCACCGCGACGTCCGCGTTTGACGGGAACAACAGCTCCTTCAGCCGGAGCGCAACCTCTTCCACGGCCGGGACTTTCAGCCCACGCAGCTGCGTGGTCCGGGACTGCCTGGCGTGCGGGAGCACGGCGCCGGTCAGCACCCGGTAGCTCCGGATTGCCTCCGCGCCGAGACGCGTGATCTCGTACGCCTCGGCCACTTCCGGCAGGTACGCCGTGCGGTACACATGCCCGTCCGGGTCGTAGGAGTACACCGCATCGGTGGCTTTCATTCCCGGAAGGGCTTCGTGTAGGACGCTCAGGCCATGTCGTGCCTGGAAGTCGGTGAGGCCGGTTTCCTGGCGGCGGTCCGCGCCGCGCCACGGGGCCTCAGCAATCCGCCAACTCGTCCTCCGAACCCCGGCATCCGTCGTCGTCCTGGGCCTGGGATACCACGACAAGGCCGCCACCCGGCTCGTCACCGAGGTCGGAGGAACCTGGAGCCCGTACACGGCCGGATGGCGACCACCCACGGTCACCATCCGGCTGGACATCACAGCGAACTGGCGACAGTTGAACAGGCGAGCTCACCAGTACCGAGGGCCTACCTCGGCGACCGCTGTTCGAACGGTGCTACATCGTCCCGGCCAGTTGGTTGGCCTGATCGGTGACTCCGTCACTCCGAGCCGTAGTACAGCCGCAGAAACTCCCCCATCGCCGCGTCAACGCCCGCGCGGTCGCCGGTGGCGAGCAGGTCGAGCAGCAGACCGCGGACGGTGGCAAGTCCCAGCCTCGCGCGGTTCCGGGCCGCAGCAGGGTCCGCTCCAGCGGCGACCTCGGCGGCCACCAGTGGTTCCAGCCAGTCCGCCACGAGCCCTTTCAGGATCGGGGCGGCCTCGGGGCGGCCCCGCAGCGCCTGCCCGCAGATCTCGAAGAAAAGCCGCTCCTGACCGGCCAGCCGAGGGTCCGTCAGCTGCTGCCAGAGGAGTCGCGCGACATCAGCGGGCAAGAGACCGGGCTCCGTACGGAGCCTGGACAGCAGCTCACGCTGGCGCTGCTCCGAGGTCCGGACGATCTCGATGAGCAGCTGCTCCTTGGAGCCGAAGTAGTGGATCAGCATGCGGTGACTGACGCCGATCGCGGCACCGAGGCGGCGCAGGCTCAGGTCGGCAATGCCGTGTGCCGCGACGTGGTCGACGGCCGCGTGCAAAAGTTGAGCGCGCCGGTCCCCATCCGTGACGTGCGCGGCCTCGCCCTCGGGATGCGAGTCGTCCGTATTCACCACGTCGCGAGTGTACCCATTGGTACATGGCCTATGTACCGTGTGGTACATGAGGCCTGTCACCGTGTCAATCGATGTTCCGCACACGCCCGAGCAGGTATACGACTTCCTCGATGTCATGGCTCACCACGAGCGATTCACCAACCACTACCTGACCGACTGGCACTACAGCGGCCCCGGCCGCGGTATCGGATCGTGCGTCACGGCCACCGCCGCATTGGGTGGCACGAAGACCGACGTGACCATCGAGGTCGTCGAGGTCGACGCGCCGCGGCGCATCGTCGAACGCAACATCAGCGCGGCTGGGCGACGCCTGGCTCACGGCACCTACGCCATCGAACCGCTGCAGACCGGCGGGAGCCACGTCTCGTTCACGTACACGTGGGTGCGCGCCCCTCTCGCCGACCGCCTGCTGGCGCCCGCAGTCCGGGCCACGATGCGGCGCGCCAACCGCACCGTCATGCGACGCCTGGCCGCCGAGTTGGCTCGCCACATCTCCGCTGCCGGATCCTGACAGCGATAGCTGTCGAATCTTTTGCTCGGCGCAGGCCCCGAGACCCAGGGCTTCCCTGGCCACACCCGGGCTAGGACTGAACCCCGACGGAAGATGCGCGCAGTTGCCTCATGAGACATGGCTCAGTCTGGAGCACGACGGTCACCGGACCGTGCTGCATCGCACCGACGGCACTGTCGTGCTGTACGCCCGGTCCGGCAGGGCGTCACCCAGCACTGGATGGACCTGGCCGTCGCCGCCATGGTCTTGAGCCCTGGCACGGTCCCTGACGGTGAGGCGGCGATCTGGCGGGATGGCCGCCTCGACTTTGCGGCCGCGCAGTCACGGGCCGCGTCATCGGTTCCCCGGGCCCGTGCCCTTGCCGCCCGGCACCCTGCCTCGCACGCCTGCTGGGATTTCCTGCAGCACCCAGACCCTGCGATCGGGGACTGCCGGAGCCTGCCTTGCACGAAGCGCCGCGCCCACCTGCTGGAACTGCTGGCTGATGCCGGACCGCCGATCCAGGCCGTGCCCGCGACCGAGGAGGGGGAGGCGGCCTCGGTCCGGTACGACGGTCTGCGGGAGCAGGGGAGCGAGGGGATTGTCGCGAAGCGGGGCAATGCCAGTCATCCGGCGGGGCGTAGGGGGTGGGTGAAGGTCCGGCACGCGGACACCAGGGACGCCCTGGTGGTCGGGTGCACGGGCCCCGGCACAGACCGCACCATCTGGTCCTGGCGGTCGGGGACGAGGGCGGCCCCGCCCGTGTATCGGCGAGGCTGACGTCCGTCCTCGCGGTACGAGTCTGCGAGGCGCTGGGCGGCGCCATGGTGATGGGCGTGCGGCAGGCCGGGGGCGAGATCTACACGCGGGTGGAAACGGACCTGGTGGTGGAGTGCCAGGCCGGGTCCGGCCGGCATGGGACGCTGACCGTGACCCGGATGCGAATGGGCCGCCACGGGGCGCTCGTTTGCCCGGCCCTGGGACGTCACGACACCAGGCCGGCCCCCTCCAGCTCGGTCAGCCGCACGGTGCACAGACCCCCACGCTCGGCCTTCACCTCCGTCACCTTCAGCTGCGTCCCCGGCGCGAGGATGTACTCCTCCTCACCCGTGAACGCGGAGAACCGCCGGATCCCCACGGCCCGCGCGGGCGTCACCTCGAACAGCGTCCGCCGGCCACGCCCGCCGAGGAACGCGCGGGCCACACCCAGCTCGGACGTGCACGACGACACGCCCCACCACGTCACCGTCCGCCCCAGCGGGTACTGGGACCGCAGATCCAGCGCCACACCACGCCACAGCGGCCGCGTCTGCGCCGGCAACGCCTCCATCGCCGAGAACAGCAACCGCAGGTACGGCAGGTACGGCACCACGCGCTCGCGGTCCGACGAGCGCAGCACGGCGTTGATCTCGCGGTAGAAGCCCGACTCGCACGTGTACAGGTAGAGGGCCGAGATCGCGTCGGCCGACAAGGCGCCCACGGCCTCCCCGCACAGCGCGCCCGCGGACGCCGCCTCCGCGGCCTTCGTCTCCCCGAAACGTCTCGACAGATCGATATGCCGATCCAGTTGCGCGAGCACCCGCGAGACCGGCTCGACGGCCTTCCGGAAGTCCATCAGTGGCGTGCCGAACACCCCGGTGACGGGCGGCAGGACGAGGCCCTCGTCCTTGACGCTGGTGAGCCGCTCCAGATACAGCTGGTGCAACTCCATCGTGGACGCGTTGAACGCCCCCATCCGCTGCGCGACACCACCGTCCTCCGGCCCGTCGGCCCCGCCCGTCCCCTGGTCCCAGCCCTTCCGCGGCAGCCAGTCGACCGGCTCGGCCCCTACCGCCGCCAGGGCGTCGTTCACCTGGGCGAAGTGGTCGCCCTCGCAGAACAGATCCCCCTGCGCGGCCGGATTGGCGTGGTCCAGGTGACGGACCTGCACCCCCGGGTACTTCTTCTCCAGCCGCTGGACGACCCTCTTCAGACTCCGGGCGTGCGCGCCCCACCAGGCGAACACCACCCCCCGGTCGTCCTCCTCGACCGCGTCCTGCTTCGCCCGGAGGATCTCCTCGACGATCTGCTCGGCCACGGGGCGCCAGAACGACGTGTGCCGATCGGTCGCCATCGCCCCGTCCGCGCTCGCCGTGAGGGACGCGTTCAGCAGCAGCACACCCTGGGTGAGCATCGCCTGGAACCACTCGGGCGGCTGAACCGTGTCCTCCTTCTTCAGCAGGGCGCGGACGTCGGCGATCGGGGTCTTCTTGACGATGCCGTACTTCCACATCGCGGCCGCCTTGATGAGGCAGCGGATGCTGACGACCCGGCCGAACTGGCTGTCCTTCCAGTCGTTGAAGGTGTTGTCGAACATCGCGATGCCGGTCGCGCTCTCCGCCCGCGGGTAGGGGTTCTGTCCGAAGACGACCACCTTCCACTTCTCCGGCGGATGCGGCTTCAACGCCTGGAACGTCAGCTCGCGCACCGGAACCACCTCCGGGCTGCGCTTCGGGCCGATGAAGTCGGCGGCTCCCGGCTGCGCCTCGATCACCGGTCCGAGCAGCGGCAGCCACGGCTCGCCGCCACCGGTGAACAGGCCGGCCAGTCCCAGCGGGTCCCCGGCCGGGGACCCGGCATCGCCCGCGGCCGTCATGTCGACATCACTCACGAGGGTGGAACTCCCGATACTCGAACCGGACGCCTCCACGGGCGCCCCGGCATGCTGAACAGATGCGGCAGGGTCGTCGCCGGTGTCCGCGCCCTGGGCGGCACCGGCCTGTGAGGTCTTCGGGTCAGTGACGAAAGGAAGGCCGCTGCGGCACGTTGATCCGGACCCGCCGTGCGGACCCCGCTCCCTCGATGTCGTCGAGCTGCCCCAGTACGGCGGCCCGCAACTCGTCGTAGTCCGCGAAACCGTGGTCGTGGAAGAGGGTGTAGCCCGTCCACATCAGGTTGGCGCACACCTTCGCGGGCACCTGCCCGGTCTGCGCGCCCATCCCGACGAGGGCCACCGACCGGATGCTGCCCGGCTTCGCCCGGTTCTGTAGATGCACCGCCTGGAAGGCGGCCGCGCAGGCCAGGGCCACGTTCATCGTGTCGCTGACGTTCTGCGACGACTGGCGCATGGTGGGCGTCGAGATCAGGTACCGGGGTACGTCCGCCCCGGACGGGACACACACCGCACTGCCCACCGGCAGTCGTCCGCCGAACCGGTCGCGGATCGCCCGCTGCACCCGCACCTGGATGCCCGCACCGAGGTACCGCTTGACGACGGCGTCGACCCCACCGTCCATTCGGCCACGCTCGTTGGTGGGGGAGACCCAGGCGTCGGCATCCACATCCAGAAGGGAACCCCGCCTGATCTCGACCTCCGGCGTGTCCGCGAACGCGGACCGCCAGGCCGTCACCACCTCGTCGTTGACGTCGACCAGGACGACGCTCAACGCATGCCTGACACCCACGAATTCACCCCTCTCACCCTGTGATCTCGAACAACCCCGAAGCTACCGCGCGCCACTGACAGCGCCGTTCGACAAGGTTGTTCGAGCAGGGGAGCAGGGGAGCAGGGGAGCAGGGGAGCAGGGGAGCATTGGAGCAGGAGGAGGGAGGAGCGGGAGCTGATGACGAGCGGTCAGGAACCCGCCGCCAGCGTGGCGACACCCGGCCCGGAGAGGTCGTCCAGTGCCACCCGGCGCCCCCGACACGGCGAGCAGCAGGGAGAGGCCGGGCAGCGAAGCGTACGAGGGCGCTCTGGACCGACCCCCAGTGGCGGGCGTACTGCGCGCCTGCATTGCGGCCGGCTTCCCGTCGGGCGTCCCTATTCCGGGCCTCGACGCCGCTGGCGGAACCGCCTGAATTGGCCTGAGCCTCTGACGCCGCGCCTACCCGTCGGCGGCCAACGCCCGCACCGCGCGCTCCACCGCGGCTTGGCGCCCCTCGGGAGTTCGGGCTTGGAGCAAGGGCAGAAGCACCAAGTACTTCGCGGTCTTGTCGAGTGCCCCGAAAGCTTTTGTCGCCCGGGTATCCGCTGCCAGCGCCGCCGCCAGTTCGTCGGGCACTGCGGCCGTCGACTGCGGCGCGTATGCGGCGGCCCAACGTCCGTCCGCCTGCGCCTTGCGTACCTCCGCCAAGCCCGGCTCGCGCATCCGGCCCGCGGCCGCCAGCGCGGCGACCTTGTCGACGTTGACTTGCGACCACAGGCTCTTCGGGCGCCGCGGCACATACTTCTGCAGGTAGTACGAAGCGTCGAGCGACCGCCGCTGACCCGAGATCCAGCCCCAGCACAGCCCCGCGTCGACCAGTTCGTCGGCTGTCACGGACGCGATCCCGGAGCCCCTTTTGGCGACCTTGACCCACGCGCCGTCGTGCCGTGCGTGGTGAGCCGCCAACCAGCCGTCGAACGCCTCGCCGTCCGCGAAGGCCACGACCTCGACACCGCCGATCTCGTCCATGGCCCCATGCTATGCGGCCACCGGCACGGCGCCGGGCCACGCGTTCCAGACCGCCTCACCCAGGTGTTCGGGCTCGACGAGAAGGCCGCGATGCGCTACGCGGACTCCGCACGGGCCCTGCTGCAGCAGGGCACCGAGACATCCCCGTGAGTCGACCGCGAACCCACGGGGCCCCACGTCCAGGCCCTGGCCCGCTGCGGCGGCCCGGGCGCGGGTACACACCAGCCCCCGACCGGCCTGCCCCGTCAGTAGGTCAGAAAGGGGATAAGTGATCCGGAATTACGATGCGCACAACGCCGACACCCGGCAGCTGATCACCACGGAAATGTCCCCTCGGTCAGCTCTTGAGGCTTCCGGCGGACAGTCCCGAACGCCAGAACCTCTGCAGGGCGAGAAAGGCGATGCAGAGAGGAACCACCGACACCAGGGAGCCGGTGACGACGATGTCGTACCAGGGCTGGTCCCGAAGCTGACTGTTCCAGAAGTAGAGCCCCAGGGTGAGCGGCCAGCGTGAGTCGTCGGCGAGCATCATCAGTGGCAGGAAGAAGTTGTTCCAGATCCCCACGAACTGGAAGAGACAGATGGTGACCAGCGCGGGCGACATCAGCCGCAGGGCGATGGTGAAGAAGATCCGGAGTTCTCCCGCGCCGTCGACCCGGGCGGCGTCGGTGAGTTCGTCGGGTACGGAGGCTTCGGCGTAGACGCGGGCGAGGTAGACCCCGAAGGGGGTGACGGCGCTCGGGATCAGCACCGACCAGTACGTGTTGACGACGTCGGTCGACGAGGCGAGCAGATACAGCGGGAGGGCGAGCAACGGCGGGGGGATCAGCACCGCTCCGAGGATCACGGCGAAGACACCCTCCCGGCCTTTGAAGGGATATTTAGCCAGGGCGTATCCGGCCATCGCGGCAAACAGGGTGGCTACCAGGGCCCCGACTCCGCAGTACAGAAGGCTGTTGAGGAGCCAGCGGCTGAAGATGCCGTCGCTGTGCCGGAAGACCTTCGTGAGGTTGCCGGCGAGGTGGAAGTGCGAGGCGAACCAGAAGCCGTTGCTGCCGAACAGGTCGCCGTTGGATTTCGTCGCCGAGACGATCAGCCACCAGATCGGCAGCAGGAAGTAGCCCGCGATCGCGAACAGCAGCACGTTGGTGCTCAGTTGGGCGGCCGATGTGCCGCGACGGCGACTGGGCAGCGTCGCCCGCCCGGGGTCGGACCGGCGGTGTCGGGCTGTGGGCTGCACGCTCATCGCGATCCTCGTGTGCTCAGGCGCAGGAATCCGTAGGACAGGGCGAACGTGGCAAGGGCCAGGACCACCGCGACAGCTGCGGCGAAGTTGTAGTCGTTGAGGCCGAAGGCGGCCTGGTAGGAGAGCATCACAGGGGTGTAGTTGCTGCTGATCGCGGCGGTCATGGGGCGCAGCACCATCGGTTCGCCGAACAGCTGCAGCGTGCCGATGATGGAGAAGACGCCGGTCAGGGTGAGGGCCGGGCGCACCAGCGGTACCTTGATGTGCCAGGCGATCCGGAACCCCGAGCATCCGTCCAGTTCGGCGGCCTCGAACAGCTCCTTGGAGACGGACTGCAGCGAGGTGTAGATGATCAGCATGTTGTAGCCGGTCCAGGACCAGGTCACGATGTTGCCGATCGAGAAGAGAATCATGTCGCGGGAGAGGAAGTCGACGTCGAGTCCGATGCTCCTGCCGACGTCGTTCAACGGGCTGATGCCGGGCATGTAGAGGAAGGCCCACAGCACTGCCGCGATCACACCGGGGATCGCGAACGGCAGGAAGTACGCCACGCGGAAGAAGCGCTTGAGCCGTGCCACTTGGGAGTCGAGGAGCAGGGCGAGCAGCAGGGCGAGACCCAGCATCACCGGCACCTGGATCAGGCCGAAGACCAGGACCCTGCCCACACCCTTGAGGAACGCGCTGTCGGTGAGCACCCGCGTGTAGTTGTCCAGGCCGGCGAAGACGGTGCGCGGCGCCCCGAAGCCGAGCCCGGAGCGCTCCACCCGGAACAGGCTCTGATGGACGGCGTACCCGATCGGGATGACGAACACAGCCAGGAACAGAACGCCGAACGGGGTGAGCAGCACGGCGGCGGAGCGGTTGCGTCGGGCGGCGAGCTTGCTGCCGGAGCGGCCGCGCGAAGACCGCTGCTCCCGGCCCGGGGGACCGGCGAGCCGGTCCCGACCGCGATCGCCCGACGGCGCCGGCCGGTCCGGGACCGGCACCGTCGGGGAATCCACATCGCGGGTCATCTGACCTTCACACCCTTTGACTTGATCGCCGCGAGCGTCTTCTTCTGTACGTTGTTGAACGCGTCGAACAGCGTGCCGGAACCGGCGTAGGCCTCGGCGGTCGCCTCGTCCAGATCGACACCGAACTGCGACTGCGTGGGACCCCACTGCCAGTTCGTGTCCGTGTGCCGGGCGGCTTCGCCGAACACCTTGTAGATGTTCTGGCCGCCGTAGTAGTCCACGCCCTTGTTCACCGCGGGCAGCTTGAGTCCGGCGGTGGCGGCCGGGTAGATGCCGGTCTTCGTGATCAGGTTCTTGAGGCTGTCAGGGTTGGTGCTCATCCAGGTGGCGAACTCGACTGCCTCGTCCTTGTGCTGACAGCCCTTGAGCACGGCCGTGCTGCCGCCGCCGTCGTTGCCGAACTTCTTCTCCCCGGCCGTCCACTGCGGCATGGGGGCGACGGCGAACTTGCCCTTGGCCTTGGGGGCGTTCTGGGCGATCAGCGGGTTCAGCCAGACCGCGCCGATCGCCGTGGCCACCTTGCCGGACTGCAGGCCGCTCCACCACTCGGGGCTGTAGCCCTGGTCCGTGACCACCAGCTTCTTGTCCACCAACTTCTGCCAGTAGTCGGCGAGTTGCCGGGACTGGTCGTCATTGACGCCGACGTGCCACGCGTTGCCCTCGGTGCCGAACCACTTGGCGCCATTCTGCCAGGCCAGGCCGGACAGGGTGATCGCCCGCAGGTTCACGATGTGGGCCTCGGGGTCGGCCTTGTGCAGCTTCTCGGCCGCCTTGGCGTACTCGTCCCAGGTCGTCGGCACCGCGATGCCGTACTTCTTGAAGACGTCCTTGCGGTAGTACATGGCCATCGGGCCCGTGTCGACCGGGATGCCGTAGGTCTTGCCCGCGACGGTGACCTGGTTCCACGTCCACGGAACGAACTTGTCCTTCGCGGCACCGGCCTCCTGGGAGACGTCCTCCAGGGCGCCCTCGAGCAGGAACGTGGGTATGGACTCGAAGCCGATCTGCGCCAGGCAGGGGGCGTTTCCCGCCTTCACCGCCGAGAGCATCTTGTCGTAGCCGCCCTGACCACCGGACGGCAGCTTCTTGAAGGTGACCTGGATGTTCTTGTGGGTGGCATTGAACAGCTCGGCCGACTTGTCGTAGCCGGGGGCCCAGCCCCAGAACTCCAGGTGGACGGTGCCGCCAGTGGCCTTGCCGTCGCCGCCCCCTCCACACGCTGCCGCCGTCAGGATCAGGGCGGCCGCGGACAGACCCCCGAGTACAGCCCGCCGTCTGGAGCGCGCGATCAACTTAGCAAGCATTTATGTCCACCTTCCCGTTGCGAAGAACTGGTAATTACTCAGATTCTTGGGCAAGTTGAACTTGAGGAGCCTGGCTCTGCCCTCGAAGGCCGGGGGCGGGGCTGCGGTCTCCAAAGGCGCCGAGGTCCGGTACTTATGTCCACCGCGAGGTGAAGCTCAGTATTTGTGGGACGCTCCGTGACGTCAAGACCATAGATCCGATACATTCCACCCATGGAGATCGGTAGCTCCGAAACATCGGGTGGGCATGGAACCGGCCGCGAGCCTGCCCTCATCGCCGCGTCGGCCGCGATCCCGCCGTCGGACACCAGGCCGGGACCGAACCGTATCGGCGGCTGGAGCGCCATGCGGAGGTCGAGCGGGCCGCCGGCAGGTGCGCCGCCCGGACTTCGGCCTGGTCGCGGCGGCCCCGCATCGCGACCTCCCGGACCGGATCCGACAGGAGACGGCGGACTTCTGCACCGGCCGTCTCCCGATGGGCGACCGTCCCGACCAGGCGCGATCGGCGCCTGCGCCGCTTGGCCCCGGCGTCACGCCGTGTGCGGTGCGCTCCCGGCCCTCTACGACATCGGTCCGACCTCCACGGTCGGCGCGACGTCCCCCTGCCCGCCACCGTCCGCGTCGACGGCGTCGGGACGCTCACGCGTCTCGGCCCGGTCGCAGGAACGGCCTGAGCCGCACGATCAGCAAGCCCTACCGAAAGACAGAAAGGCCGACACCGTCATGCCGGATGTACGCGGCTACGAAGCCGAACCGTGTTACAGCATCTCCACAGAGGTGGGCGCCGGGTACCGGGAGGCGGTCGCCGGGCTCGCTCCGGGTCTTGTCCTCGCCGTCGACGGCCCGATGGCCGTGGACTGGGAGGCGGTTGCCGCCGGGATCTGTGAGGCGCTGGCCGCTCGCGCCGTCGCGACCAAACAGACCGACCTGCGCGAGCACTTCGCGCCCTGGCCGGACGTCCTCGCCCTGACCGCGTCCGCGGTACTGGAGGACGACCCGGACTTTGCCCCGCTGTCCCGGGCCGGGCTCGCCGACTTCTTCACCGGGCTGCCGGAGCCCGAGGCCGCCGACGACACCGTCACGGTCGTCTTCGGACCGGGCGCGGCCCTGGTGCCGCACGACCGGCTCTGGTACGCGGACCTGCCCAAACGGTACGCCGAGGCCCAGATCACCGGCGGGAGCGGCCGCAACCTGGGGCAGCCCCCCGGTACCGGGGCGGGCACGACCCGTCGGCTCTTCTACATCGACTGGCCCGTCCTTGACCGGCACCGCGACACCCTCGTCTCCGGCGTCGACCTGTGGCTGGACACCCAGGACACGCAGTCTCCGGCCTGGCTGGAGGGCGCCGCCCTGCGCGCTGCCCTCGCAGACCTGGCCGGGCGGCCCTTCCGTACCCGCCCCACCTTCAACACCACGTCCTGGGGCGGACATTGGGCCCAGGAGCAGCTCGGCTTCAACCAGGACGCGGCCAACACCGCGCTGGGCTACGAGCTCATCGCTCCCGAGAGCGGGATTCTGGTGGGTGCGCCGGAAGGTCCGCGGGTCGAGGTGCCCCTGCAGGCACTGGTCGCCTCGCACCCCGAGGCGATCCTCGGCGAAGAGGTGCACGCGAGGTTCGGCACCTCGTTCCCGATCCGCTTCGACTATCTCGACACCGCCGGCGGCGGCAACCTCTCCGTGCACTGCCACCCGCAGTCGGACTACATGCGCCGCGTCTTCGGATGGCCGTACACCCAGCACGAGACCTACTACATGATGCTCGGCGGGCCCGGCCGGCAGGTGTTCCTGGGGCTGCGCCAGGATGCCGACCTCGCGGCCTTCCGACACGAGGCGGACCGGGCGTTCCACGACGGCGTGCCGTTCGACATCGAACAGTACGTCCAGACCTTCCCGGCCGATCCGCACCAGATCTTCCTCATCCCGGGCGGCACCCCGCACGGCAGCGGCGAGGGCAATGTCGTACTCGAGATCAGCGCGACGCCGTACCTGTACAGCCTTCGCCTCTACGACTGGCTGCGCAAGGACAGCGAAGGCAGGCAGCGGCCGGTCCACGTCGGCCACGCGTTCGAAAATCTGGACCCGGCCCGGTCGGGGGAAGCCGTGGCCAGGGACCTGGTCCCCACGCCGCGCACCCTGCGCTCGGGCGACGGCTGGCACGAGGACGTCATCGGCCGCCTCCCGGAGATGTTCTTCGAGGTCCGGCGGATCGCACTGGCGCCGGAAACCGTCGCGGACGACGACACGGACCACCGCTTCCACATCCTCAACGTCGTGGAGGGCGACGGAATCCTCCTGGAGACCAGCGGCGGCCACCGGCATGTGCTGGCGTACGCCGAGACACTGACCGTGCCCGCCGCGGTCGGCGCCTACCGGGTGCGGGCCCTCGGCGGGGGACCGGTGCGCTATGTGAAGGCGCTGGTGCGGTGAGCCCCGCCGACGAAGCCACCGTTTCGGTCCTCGAGGTCGGCGGCACCCATGTGACCGCGGCCGGTGTCGACATCCGCGCCCGCAGCCTCCGGTCCGGCCGCTCGTTCCGTGAGGCGGTGGACAGCAACGGCAGTGCCGAGGAGATCCTGTCGGCCCTCGTCCGCTGCGCCGACCGGCTGCCCGGCCTCGGCGCGGGCCCATGGGCCGTGGCACTGCCCGGTCCGTTCGACTACGAGCGCGGGATCGGGCGGTTCGAAGGGGTCGGCAAGTTCGACGCCCTGCGGGGGGTCGATCTGCGGGCCGCCCTGACGGCGTCATTGCCCGGCGCCACCGCGCTCAGCTTCTGCAACGACGCGGACGCGTTCGTGCTCGGCGAGTGGTGGGCCGGGGCGGCGCGCGGGCATCGCACCGTCGCCGGTATCACGCTCGGGACCGGTGTGGGCTCCTGCTTCCTGCGCGACGGCCGGATACTGCGGCACGGCCCCGGGGTCCCTCCCGAAGGCTGGGTCCACACCCTGCGGTACGCGGGCGGACCCCTGGAGGAGACGGTGTCCCGGCGTGCCCTGCGGCGGGCCTACGCACGGGCGACCGGCGCGGCGCCGCCCGACGTCCGGGAGATCGCCCGGCGGGCACGGCAGGGGGACCGGACCGCGGCGAAGGTGTTCACCGAGACGTTCCGTGCCCTGGGAAGGGTGCTCGGGCCGCTGCTCGCCGCCTTCGAACCGACGGTTCTGGTGGTCGGGGGCGCCATCGCGGGGGCCTGGGATCTCCTGGCCGAACCCCTGCGCTCAGGGCTCACCGAGGCCAATCCGGTCCGCAACCGACGCGTCCTCATCACCCCGGCGCACCGGCCGGATGAGGCCCCGCTGCTCGGTGCGGCCTACCTGGCCGGGGCGTGCGGTCAGCCGGGCGACCGTACCGCGCCGCTCGGAGACTCCCGCTGACACGGGCCCGGCACGTGCGGGACCCGGAGGAAGCCGGATGAAGGACGAGAAGAAAGGTCTCACCTCGGTGCCATCCTCACTTCATCACCGGCGGCGCATCAGCACGCCGCCGGCCTCGCCCCGCATGCCCCTCGGGTCCGGCGTGGCCTCCAACTCGCCGGGGCGATACGGAGCAGCCACGACACACGCCGGCCCGGGCGGTCCGTGGAGCACTACGCCGTCGGCATCCACAAGGGAGCCGTTGGCAACTCTCCCGGGCGCCACGTTCAGGCTCGACACCTCCGTCTGCGAGACGGTCGGCCTCGCGCCGGCCGGAACGGGTCCGGCCACCGTCCAGCGGGCGGCGGCACGACGCTGAGCGGCTTCCCGCTGTACGGGCGACACCACTTCGCGCACGTCGGCCGGGCCCCTTTCCGCCTTCTTCCGGGGATTGCGCAGAGCGGATCCCCCGACGAGGCCTCCTCCATCCACGCCCTCGACCCCCTGGGAACAGCTGTGACCCCTCCCCGTCCCACCGCTGAACTGACCGTGACCGAGCGCGGCTTCCTGCGCGTCGGGCGACCCCACCAGATCGTCTCCGCCGCCATCCACTACTTCCGTGTCCACCCCGAACTGTGGGAGGACCGGCTGCTGCGGCTGCGCGCCATGGGCGTCAATACCGTCGAGACCTACATCGCCTGGAATCTGCATCAACCGACGCCGGGCCCGGCCCACTTCTCCGGTCCTGCCGATGTCACGCGCTTCATTCGCACCGCCGCTCGGCTCGACCTGGACGTGATCGTGCGACCCGGCCCCTACATCTGCGCCGAGTGGGAGTTCGGTGGACTCCCCGCGTGGCTGCTGGCCGACCCCGGGATGCGTCTGCGCCGCACCGACGACCGTTATCTGGCCGCCGTGGATGCCTGGTTCGACCAGCTGATCCCCGTCCTGCGTCCGCTGCTCGCCAGTCAGGGCGGGCCGGTGGTCGCCGTCCAGGTCGAGAACGAGTACGGCAGTTACGGCCATGACACCCCCTACCTCGATCATCTGCGGCAGGGCCTGATCCGACGCGGCGTGGACTGCCCGCTGTTCACCGCCGACGGAGCCAGTGACGGCGTACTGCGCGGGGGTGTGCTGCCCGGCACCCTGGCGACCGCGACCTTCGGCTCACAGCCCGAGGAGTCACTGGCGACCTTGCGCCGCCACCAGTCGACCGGCCCGCTGATGTGCTCCGAGTACTGGCACGGCTGGTTCGACCACTGGGGCGAGCACCACCATGTACGGAACGCGGACGAGGCCGCCGCGGAGCTGGATTGGATGCTGGCTCAGGGCGCCTCGGTCAACCTCTACATGGGCCACGGCGGCACGAACTTCGGATGGTGGAACGGAGCCAACCACAGCGAGACCGACTACCAGCCCACCTGCACCAGTTACGACTATGACGCTCCGGTCGGTGAGGCCGGAGAGCTGACCGAGAAGTTCCACGCGTTCCGTGCGGTGATCGAGCGGCACCGTGGCCCGATCCCGTACGCGATACCCGCGAGACCGGACCGGCTCGCCCCGCAGACGGTGCGGCCGAACGGTGCGGTGGCGCTGGCGGACTGCCTCGACGTGCTCTCCACACCTCGGCAGCGGCTCTCACCGGAACCGATGGAGGCCCTGGGCCAGTCACTGGGGCTGATCCACTACCGCACGTGGCTCCGCGGCTCCTTCCCCGACTCGACCCTGCGCGTGCACGGCCTCGCGGACCGGGCCCAGGTGTTCCTCGACGGAGTGCCGCTGGGCGTCCTGGAGCGGACCGGGCCGCTCGACGCGCTGCCGATCAGCGTCCCCGAGACCGGTGCCGAACTCGACCTGCTGGTGGAGAACATGGGACGGATCAACTACGGCCCCTGGCTGGCGGATCGCAAGGGCATCAGCGGCGGCGTCCGGATCGACGGCCAGTACCAGTTCGACTGGGAGATCCGCCCCCTCCCGCTGACCGATCTGGCAGGCTTGCGGTTCGGGGCCGCCGAACAGGTCGAGGGCCCGGCCTTTCACCGTGCGACGCTGGAGGTCCCGGAACCGGCCGACGGTTTCCTGGCCCTGCCGGGCTGGTCCAAGGGCCAGGTGTGGCTGAACGGCTTCGCCCTCGGCCGTTACTGGGACCGCGGACCTCAGCGCACCCTGTACGCCCCCGCCCCGGTGTGGCGGGCCGGCCGAAATGAACTCGTGATCCTGGAACTGCACCGGCCGGGCGAGCGGATCGAGCTCTGCGACGCCTCGGATCTGGGCCCGATCGACTGACCTTCGGACTGCCAAGTGGCTCCGGTCCGTATTCCTTCCGGACCGGAGCCACCTGAAACGAGTCCCCGAAGGCCGGCAGGATTCCGCCGGCTTCCGCCTGAATCAGCTCTGGCCGTGCCCGAAGTACGCGGCCACCTCCCGGTCCGGGGCCTCGACCTCGACGGCCCGGCCGCCGTCCCGCAGCGACATAGTGGCCGCGTAGCCGGCGGCCACCGCTTCGCGGGCCGCGACGGGCGAGGTGACGGTGGCTCCGCCGTCCCGTACGAACCGCAGGAATTCCGCGATCAGCACGGGATCGGCGCCCCCGTGCGTGCCGGTCGGCGTGTGCACGGGCACCACCAGATCGGCCTCGACGGGGCCGTCGGAGCGGCGGTTCCACACGTGGACCTCCGCTCCCTCCGAGTCGCCGAAGTTCTCCAGGCGCCCCTCGGTGCCGATCACCGTGTAGTTGCGCCAGTAGTCGGGGGTGTAGTGACACTGCTGGTAGCTCGCGAAAACTCCGTTGTCCAGCTGCATCTGCATCATGCTCAGGTCCTCCACGTCCACCACCGGGTGGAGACCGGTCTGGCTGAGCGGTGGCCAGTTCTCCGTCGAGAGCCACTCGGTCATCCGCTCCCCGCTGCGGTCGCGGTGTGAGTCGATTCCCCCGTAGACCGTCAGCCCGCCCATGGCGTTCACCCGCCGGGTGTAACCGCCGGCCAGCCAGTGGATGACATCTATGTCGTGAGCGCCCTTCTGCAGCAGCAGGCCGGTGGTGCGACGTCGGTCCGCGTGCCAGTCCTTGAAGTAGAAGTCCCCGCCGTGGCCGACGAAATGGCGGCACCAGACGGCCTTGACCTCGCCGATCGCGCCCTTGACGATCAGTTCACGCATGGCCACCACGACCGGCATGTGCCGCATGTTGTGGCCCACGTACAGCGGGGTCCGGTGCCGGTGAGCTGCCGCGAGCAGCCGATCACACCCCTTGGTGGTGATCGCCATCGGTTTGTCCAGGAACACCGGAACACCGGCCTCCAGGAAGTCCAGGCCGATCTCCTCGTGCGTGTCGTCCGGAGTCAGCACCATCACGCCGTCGAGTCCCGTGTCGAGCAGCTCGTGGTGATCCACGGCGGTCCGCACCTGGGTGCCGAATCGCTGTTCGGCGCGCGCCAGCAAGTGTCGGTCGCGGTCGCAGGCGGCGGCCACCCGTGAGCCCGATCCGGGCTGGTGGGCCAGGTCGGCCAGGTCGCTGCGAATACCCAGGCCGATGACGCCGAGCCTGATGTCGTCCAAGGTGCTTGCCCTTTCAGAAGGTTTCGACCCCAGCAGGGCGAGGATGACCGGATGATAGATCTGGAACATATCCGGTTGCACGGTGGGTTTGGCCCTGATCCTGAGGGGGTCGGGGTGGCGCCGACCGCCAGGGCAGCCACGGCCTCAGGGGTGCTGCGGCCGGGCGGGAGAAGGATGTTGCCCCGGTGAGAGGTGATGTGAGGCGGTCGGTGCGGGTCGGAACGAGTCTGGGCTCACCGAATCCTGGCGTCAAGAGTTTGAATGTGATTCACTGACCCCGGATTGGCTAATGTATCCGAAACATATCGCCCATGAGGCGCCTCTGCGCCTCTGCGCCACTCGGCGACCTCACGCCCGACTTGGACGGCCGTGCCGTCCGGACCGCCGTGACATGGATCGACGGAGAAGTGGATCGACGTGAAAGGGGAGCGCCGTTGACCCGCGCAGCCCGCAGCACCGCACCCGCGCCGCCACCCTCGGGCGACGGGCCCGGTTACCGTCCCGGCTACGAGGTCGCGGCCGAACGCATCCTCGAGCACCTCGTCCTGGCCGGCCTGGAGCCCGGCGCCCGGCTGCCCACCGAGCAGGACCTGGCCGACCGGGTGGGGATGAGCCGGACCGTGGTTCGCGAGGCGGTGAAGATCCTCTCCGCGCTGGGCCGACTGTCCGTGCACAAGGGCCGCGGCATCTACGTCGCCCAGCCCGACCAGTCCTCCTGGCAGCACTCCCTGACCCACTTCCTGCCCGCCGACCTGCACCAGGTCGACGAACTCTTCGAATTCCGGCGCCATTTGGAAACCACCACCGCCCGGCTGGCTGCCCAACGCGCCACCCCCGCCCAGGTCAAAGCCGTTCGCGCGGCCGCCCACCAGTCCACCCGGGCCGCCCAGCAAGACGACATCGACGCCTTCAGCAGCGCCGACGACACCTTCCACACCGCGATCGCCACCGCCACCAACAACTCCTTCCTCACCGCCACCATCGACACCCTGCGTCGCCTGCAACACCAGGTCACCGCCATAGGGCTGGCCGGCCTAGCGGGCGGCTCCCTGCGCGACGCCGCCGCCCAGCACGAAGCCATCGCCCACGCCATCGCCACCGGCGAGCACACGCACGCGCACACCCTCATGGCCCACCACATCGACCGGACCACCTACCAATTCCAACAGCTCATCCGACACCGCATCACCCCCCACCACCTCCACCCCCACACCCCACACCACCACCCATGAAGGACATCCATGCGAATCACCGACGTGACTGTGGAACTGGTCGATCTGCCCGCTCAGCCGCCCTTCCGGTGGCGAGCAGGGCTGCCCGGTTCGGAGCCGGCGGTCGTGGGCGGGATCCTGCGGGTCCACACGGACGAAGGTTTGGTGGGCGAGGCGCACACGAGACGTGGGCTGATCGTCGCCGATCTGGTGAACCGCCGTATACGTGAGGACCTGCTCGGCCGCGACCCGTTGATGCGCGAGCTGCTGTGGCATCGGCTGTGGGAGCTGGACCGCATAGAGGAGCTCCCAATCTACGCGCTCGGCCTGGTCGACGTAGCGCTGTGGGACCTGGCCGGCCTCGCGGCCGGGCAGCCGGTCCACCGGCTGCTCGGCCCCTACCGCGAGGCCATCCCCGCCTACGCGAGCACGGTCACCTTCGGCAGCGTCGAGGAGTACCTCGATGTGGCCGACCAGTGTCTGGAGCTCGGCTACTCCGCCATCAAGCTGCACGCGTGGGGAGACCCGCGAGCCGACGCGGACCTGTGTCAGAAGCTGCGGGCCCACGTCGGTGACGACGTCCCGCTCATGTACGACGGGTCGGCCGGGTTCGACCTCGCGGACTCGGTGTACCTCGGCCGCGCACTGTCCGAGGCGGACTACCTGTGGTACGAGGAGCCGATGCGCGAGTTCAGCGTGACCGCCCACCGGTGGCTGGCCGAACAGGTCGACATTCCGCTGCTGGTCGCGGAGACCTCCGACGGCGCGCATTTCAACACCGGCGACTTCATCATGGCGGGCGCGGCCAGTCGGGTCCGCACCAGCGCGCAACTCAAAGGCGGGATCACCGGAGCCCTGCGCATCGCACACCTGGCCGAGAGCTACAACCTGCGGGCCGAGGTGCACGGCAGCGGAGTGGTCAACGCCCACCTGTGCATGGCGATACCCAACACCACCTACTACGAGTCCCTCGTGTACACCAACCCCGTACAGCGCGAGCCGGCGGTCGGTGCCGACGGGCTGGTGCGGGCACCGACAGCCCCCGGCATCGGCTTCGACCAACCGGGCTGGTGACGACCTCCCCTCGAACCAACAGGGCAGCTCCGGCAAGTCCTTGATGATTCCTCAGCATCCAACATCTCAACGCATCAGCGCCTCGTGGAAAGGAGCCACACCATGCCCGTGCAACGCTACGCCTCGGTCATACGCCTGCGTGGGGAACTCGAGACGGAATACCGTGCCCTGCACGCGGCGGCCTGGCCCGAGGTCCTCGCCACCCTCAAGCGCGCCAACATCGGAAACTACTCGATCTTCCTGCGTGACGGCCTGCTCTTCAGCTACCTCGAATACACCGGCGAGGACTACGCGGCCGACACCGCACTCATCGCCGAGTGCCCGGTCACCCGGGACTGGTGGGCCCGTACCGACCCCTGCCAGCAGCCACTGGACAGCGTCGGCGACGGCGAGTGGTGGGCACCCGCCGAAGAGGTCTTCCATCTCGAGTGACATCAGGGGCAAGCGGCAGAGG
>NZ_JBHVFF010000100.1:0-26086 GCF_042801895.1 Streptomyces sp. NPDC057543
CCGGGCAAAGGCCCGGTGCGACGAACCGCGGCCGGCGCCCGGGAGTACGCAGTCCGCTCGGCGACGTGCGGTTGCCTGCGTGGGGCTGCGCCCAACCTCCCGCGGCAGAACCCCTGGTCCGTGATTCCAGTGGCAGGACGTCACGTCAGAGGACTGGCACGCTGTTCCATGGGCGGATGGACTCGATCGCTGCCGCGGCACGGAACACCGTTGCGTCGTCGTAGGTGCGTCCGACGACCTGTACCCCCGTCGGCACTCCGTTCGAGGCGAAACCGGACGGCACGCTCAGCACCGGGCACCGGCTGGCTATGTTGAACGCTGTGGTCATCGCCGATTCCAGATAGAAGTCCAGTTCGACGCCGTTGATCACAACCTTGGTCGAGAGGTGGTCGTCGTCCGCCCTGAGCGCCGGAATCGCGGTCGTCGGGCACAGCAGGACGTCGTAGCGGTCCAGCAGGGTGCCGAGCGTCGTCTGCACCGCGGCCTCGGTCTCAAGGCCTCGCAGGAAGCTGCCGGGCTCGCGGACGGCCTCGGCAGCCCGCTGGGCGAAGTCGAGCGCGTAAGTGGTGAGCTGGTCGCCATGCTCGGCGGCAACCGATGCAATGTACGGGCCGAAGATCGACCCGAAGTGGATCATCGCTGCCCGCATCACGTCCGCCCGCATGATGGGGACCTCTACCTCCTCGACGATGGCCCCGGCCGTGTGCAGTGCCTCCGCGACCGCGCGGGTGTTGGCCTCGACCTCGGGATCGACCGGCCAGTCCCCGAGAGTGACCGAAAGCGCCACCCGCAGGCCTTCGACGCCCTCGAACCGCTCGGGCAGGACGAGTTCGGGCCGCAGCGAGACCGCGTCCAACGGGTGGGGCCCCGCGATGACGTTCTCCAGCAGGGCGCAGTCGCCGACGGTGCGCGCCATCGGGCCGTCGTGGCAGTACGTGTCGAGGTTGAACGGCGTCATCGCCGGCACGCGTCCGTACGGCGGCTTGAAGCCGACCGTGCCCGTGTTCGAAGCGGGGATGCGGATCGAGCCGCCGATGTCGGAGCCGGTCGCGAGCGTCGTCTCACCCGCTGCGAGCGCGGCGCCTGCGCCACCCGAGGAGCCGCCCGGGGTGAACTCCAGGTTCCACGGGTTGCGGGTGATGCCCCACAACCGGGACTGTGTGTACCCCGCGCAGCTGAACTCCGGGGTTGTGGTCCGTGCGTGCACGATGCCGCCGGCAGCCTGGACCCGCTCGATCACCGGGTGCGTCTGCTCGGCGATCTCCTCCTGGAACGCCAGGGAGCCGTCCGTGCTGCGGCGGCCCGCGATGGGCTGCTCCTCCTTCGTCGCGACCGCGAGACCCTCCAGCGCGCGAGGTGCCTCGCCCTTGCCGCCGTACCGCGCTTCGGCCACGCGGGCGGCGGCGAGCGCCTCCTCGAAGGTCTGCTCGGCAAGGGCGTTGATCTTCGGCTCGACGGCTTCGGCACGTGCGATGACCGCGGTCATCAGCTCGACCGGTGACAGGGAGCGGTCGCGGAATCGGCGCAGGGCCTCGGTTGCCGGCAGATAGGCGATGTCGGTGAGGTCGGTCATGTGATGGTCCTTTGCGTTGAATCGGAGGGAGTCGGGTGAGCGCGCGGGAGTACGCGCGGACGCGGGGCCGGACCCTGTCCGGGGCTGTGGCCCCGGAGTCCTGGAAGACGCCGCTCGGTGTGCCGTCGCCCTTCCGCTCGATCCGGCCGGCGGTGAGGTTCGGAGTGTCCACGGTGACGCCCGCGAGTTCGACCGCGCGGGTGCTGGCCCAGGCACTGGTGGTCGCGGTTCACCAGGTCACCGGCCGGTCCGGCACCGCGGAGTCGAGCAACTGCCGCGGTCCGTGCCGCGCGTCGGCAAGGCGCCGGTCAGAGGGTGCCGGCCGGTTCGCTGCCGGCGGCGTCACGGGTATCGGTGAAGTAGGGCGACCGGCGGTGCCAGCGGGCCCACGCGGCGGCCAGCAGGCCGGAGCCGATCATCAGGACCGGGACGAGCAGTGCGAACCAGCCGTTGTCGGCGGAGACTTCGAAGTGATCGGTGGAGCGATAGAACGTCCAGGTGAGGTAGCCGCCGGTGGCGAGCAGCGCGAGTGCGCCCAGCACCGGTCCGACGACCGCGCGCAGGGCCTCCAGCGGTGATGTGCGCAGCAGGTGGCGGAAGCACACCGCGGCGGCCACGGCGGTGAGGGCGTAGTAGAGGGCGACGACGATCCCGATCGCGTTGACGGCGGCGAAGATCAAGTCGTTGACGGTGGGGATGACCAGCGCCATCGCCGCGAGCGCCAGGGCGATCGCGGTAATCAGCAAGGTGCCGACGGCGGGGGTTCCGTGCTTGGGGTGCAGGCGTGTCCAGACGGGGCCGAGGACGCCGTCGCGGCCCATCGCGTACATCCCTCGGGCGGTGGGGATGACCGAAGCCTGGAGCGATGCCACCGCGGAGAACGTGAGGGCGATGAGCGGCAGTGCGGCCAACGGCTGCTCGGCGAGCTTCGTACCGAAGTAGGCGAGCCCTTGCGCGCCGTTGTCCGCCAACTCGTCAAGCGGCAGGACCCGTTGGAAGGCAGTGCCGGCGAGCAGGAAGAGGAGAAGCATGACGGTCAGGGCGATGAACCCGCCGCGGGAGGCGTCCCGCGGGTCACTGACCTCTTCGCCGACGCTGAAGACCGACTCGAAGCCCCAGTAGCAGAAGACCGCGAGCACCATGCCCTGGGCGAGGGCCGCGGCCGAGGGGATGTCGAAGGGGTTGTACCACTGGAGTGAGAAGGGCTGGTCCCCGGCGAACAGGCCATAGCCGCAGAACGCGAGCAGCACGCCGTACTCGAAGATCAGCAGGTACTTCTGGAGACGCGCCGCGAGGTCGAGCCCGCGAACGGCGACCAGCGCGGCAGCGACCAGGACGGCCATGCCGAGAAGAGTGGATTGGAGGGTGGAGTCCGGATCGAGGGAGAGGCCCCCGACGCTGTGGAGGTCGGCCTGGCCCAGGAGCTGGATGATCGCCGAGCCTGTCACCGCGGTGGTGTAGGCCATGAACACGATGGTGCCGACGACATTGACCCATCCGATCAGGAAGCCCAGCCAGGGGCTGAAGATGCGGCCGACCCACTTGTAACTGCTTCCGGCGTTGGGCTCGACGCGGTTGAGCCGCCCGTATCCGCCGGCGATGCCGAGCACGGGCAGGAAGGCCAGCAGCATGATCGCCGGCAGGTGCAGGCCGACGATGCTCGCCATCAGACCGAGTCCGATGCCGATACTGCTGGTGGCCGCCGTGCTCGACGCGGCGAGGACGATGCCGTCGACGACGCCTATGGACTTGCGCATCGCGGCCTGGGGAGCCTGGGCGCTCCGTCTGGGCTCGGTGCTTGCGTTCTTCAGTGGTGCCGCCAACGGTCGTCGCCTTGCTCGGGGGAAGGTGGCCGGAGGGCCCGGATGGCAGGCCATGAAACCGTTGCCCTCTTCACACGTCAATGGTGTTGTCATAAGCTCCGCGCCATGAATGAGCGTGTGGTTCCGGAGCCGCAGCGGCGGCGCAGAAGGCCGACCAAGCAGGGCACAGTGCTGTCCGAGCAGGTCATCGTGGAGACGGCCCTGCGGTTGGTCGGCCAGCATGGTGCGGACGCTCTGACGGTCCGGCGGCTGGGAGCCGCACTGGGCGCCGACCCCAGTGCGCTCTACCGGTACTTCCGCAACACCGACGACCTGCTGCTGGCGATCGCCGACGAGCTCATCGGCCGTGCCCGGCGGGGCTGGCAGCCCACCGGCGAATGGCGTACCGACCTGTGCGAGCTGGGTCTGCGCGTCCATGCCTCGTACCAGGCGCACCCGCAGGCCGCCCTGTTGGCGGCGCACCGGACGACCGGGCGGAACAATGAGACGCGGGCCGTGGAGACGATCCTCGGCGTGCTGCGGTCGGCGGGCTTCCATGACCGGGAAGCGGTGCGGATCTATCACGCTTTTGTGGACCAGGCGCTCGCCTTTGCGGCCCTGGACGCGGCGGCGCTCGCCCTCCCGGCTCCCGCGCAGGCGGCCGATCTCCAGGTGTGGCAGGAACGCTACGGCCGTCTGGATGCGAACGCCTACCCCCACATCGCCGCCACCGTGCGCCTGTTGGCCGCCGACATGATGCTCAGCGGCTATCCGTTCGCGCTGGAGCTACTGCTCGACGCCGTGGAAGCGAGGTTGCCCGGAGCTGCCCGGTAGGCCGGCCGATCCGGATCGGGTGCTTTCGCCACACGCCCCGCCGGGACGCGGATCAGGGGATCGCAGCAGGTCCTGACCGCGTCGCGGCCTCGGGTCCGGTTGAGTCGCAGTGTTGTGGAGGCTTATGTCAACGCTGTTGACATCAATTTCGGGCTGGAGTCTGATGGCGGGACGCATAGGCCCAGCCGCACCACGCACCACCCGAGGAGTCCTCCATGGATCCCGTCCACGCGCTCCGGGATGCCAGCGCCACCCCGTTCTGGCTGGACGACCCCGGTCGCCCGCAGGCCGCATCGGCCCTGGTCGCCGATACCCGCTGCGATCTGCTCGTGGTGGGTGGTGGCTACTCCGGCCTGTGGACCGCTCTGATCGCCAAGGAGCGCGACCCCTCCCGTGACATCGTCCTGATCGAAGGCGAGGAAATCGGCTGGGCCGCATCCGGGCGCAACGGCGGTTTCTGCGAATCCAGCCTCACCCACGGCCTGGGCAACGGCCTGGATCGCTGGCCCGACGAGCTCTCCGAGCTGGAACGACTCGGCACCCAGAACCTCCAGGCGATCGAGGACACAATCAAGAGCTACGGCATCGACTGCGACTGGGAGCGCACCGGCTCCCTCAACGTGGCGACCGAGCCGTACCAGGTCGACGAATTGCACGAGTTGGCCGCGCTTGCCGCCCGCTACGGCTCCGAGCAGACAGTGCTCGACGCCGACCAGGTCCGGGCCGAGATCAGCTCGCCGACCTTCCTGGGCGCGCTCTGGGACGAGGAGGGCACGGCGATGCTCAACCCCGCACGTCTCGCATGGGGTCTCAAGCAGGCCTGTCTGGACATCGGCGTGCGCATCCACGAGCACACCCGGGCAACGGCCATTGCGGAGGCCGACCCGGGGATCACGGTGCGGACTCCGTACGGACGTATCCTGGCGAACCGGGTCGCCCTCGCGACCAACGCCTTCCCCTCCCTGGTCAGGCGGCACCGCCTCTACACCGTCCCCGTGTACGACTACGCGTTGATGACGGAGCCACTGACGGACGAACAGCTCGCCTCTGTCGGCTGGCACAACCGGCAGGGATTCTCCGACGTCGCCAACCAGTTCCACTACGTGCGGCTCTCCGCGGACAACCGCATCCTGTGGGGCGGTTACGACGCCGTGTACCACTACCGGGGCCGGGTGCGTGCCGAGCACGACCAGCGGCCGGAGACGTTCGCCACCCTGGCCCGACACTTCTTCCGGACCTTTCCCCAACTGGAAGGACTGCGCTTCACCCATGCCTGGGGTGGCGCGATCGACACCTGCACCCGTTTCTCCGCGTTCTTCGACACCACCCACCGGGGCAGGGTCGCCTTTGCGGCCGGATTCACCGGCCTTGGCGTGGGTGCGACCCGCTTCGGTGCCGAGGTGATGCTCGACCTCCTGGGCGGCGAGCGCACCGAGAGGACCCGACTGGAGATGGTGCGGCGCAAGCCCCTTCCCTTTCCGCCGGAGCCGGTCCGATGGGCGGGAATCCAGGCCACCAGGTGGTCTCTCGCCCGCGCGGACGAGGACTTCGGGCGCCGTAACCTCTGGCTCAGGACCCTCGACCGGCTCGGCCTCGGTTTCGGAAGCTGACCGCGGGCGCGGTGCTCGGTGACCTCTCCACATGAATACGCGCCGCTCGTGGTTCGCACATCCGCGGCCTGCTCAGTCCGCTCCGTCCAGACGCGGAACCGCAGGGCTCAGCCCGGCGGACCGCCCGGAGACTGCCGTCGGTACTTCCCGATCGCGGGTGTCAGTCCTCAAGCTGTGCGGCACGGAAGGGCGTCCGGGGTCTTCCCCTTGGCCCAGGCGCCGGTGAAGGCGGCATCCGCCAGATACTCATCGGTGCGGCACCGGCCCTTGAAGTTGCCCCGGGCGAACTCGCCGCCCGGGGCCCCGGCAGGCCGGTCGTCTCCACGGTCGAACCAGACGGTCCGACCGCTCGTCCCGAGTATGTGGTCTGCGGGAGTGCACAGCACCGCCGGCACCTCCTGCCCTCGCACGCTGTACCCGGAGATGAACTGGTTCACTCCGCACTGGTACTTGGGGTATCCGTCTGCCCAGTCGCCCTGCTGAACATGACGTTCGTCGCGCACGCACCCCGATGGACTGCGCACCGGCAGGGACGGTCAGGGAAATTCCGGCGTCGGTGCACGGTCCCCGACCATCCCTGTGGGCCGGACCGGCGGGACGCTGCCCGTCGGGGCGGGCGTCGACGCGGGGCCCGGTCCCTTATGCGTTGCCGCGTTCGGGTTCCAGAAGTGGCAGACGCCCCGGTAGCGGGCGCCCACTCAGGACATCCACCGGGTGGGTCAGCCAAGGGCGCGGCGGGCGACCGCGGCGTCGGTGGGGTTCCAGCCGCGTCGGGGGACGGAGTTGAGCAGCAGGCGTGTGTAGGGGTGGCGAGGCGCGCCCAGGATCTCGGCCGTAGGGCCCGCCTCCACCACCTGTCCCTCCCTGAGGACCATCACCTCGTCGGTGATGTGCTGGACAACGGCGAGGTCATGGGTGACGAAGAGGAACCCGATGCCGACCTCGCGCCGGATGTTGCTCAGTAGTTCGAGGACCTGCGCCTGAATGGACACGTCCAACGCCGCCACGGCCTCGTCGAGGACGAGGACGCGCGGTTCGGCGGCCAGCGCGCGGGCGATCGCCACGCGCTGGCGCTGGCCGCCGGACAGCTTGCCGGGCAGGGCGGCCGCCTCCCGTTCGCCGAGCCCGACCTGGTCGAGGAGTTCGGCGACGCGCTCCCGCCGGGCCTTCGTCTCCATCGGAAAGTGGAGGCGCAGGACCTCCTCGACGCACCGGCCCACGGTCACCCGCGGATCGAGGGACAGGTACGGATCCTGGAAGACCATCTGGATCTCGCGTGCGCGGGCGAGTCGCTCGACTCTGCCCCGGGCGGGCGCCGAGCGGTCACGTCCACCGATGCGGATGGTGCCGCCGTCGGGGCGCTCCAGGCCGACGAGCATCCGTACCGTCGTGGTCTTGCCGCTGCCGGATTCGCCGACGATGCCGAGGGAGGAGCCCGGCGACAGGGTGAAGGACACGTCCTCCACCGCTGTGTGGTCTCCGTACCGTTTGCACAGCTTCTGAACGACGAGCTCGTCGGTCGCCCCGGTCACAGCTTGATCCCTTCGTCGGCGCGGTGGCACGCGGCGAGTCCGTCGCCGTGGTGCGCAAGTTCGGGCGTCTCCTCGCAACAGCGCGGCTGCGCATGTGCGCAGCGCGCCGCGAAGGCGCACCCTGATGGGGCCTCGGCGAGGGAGACGGGTCGGCCCGGGATGGGGCGTGGGGCGGCGGCTGCGGCCCCGATACGCGGCGTGCAGGCGAGGAGTCCCGCCGTGTACGGGTGGCGTGGACGGTCGAACAGCGCGTCGGTGCCGCTGGTTTCGACGATCCGGCCCGCGTACATGACGTACACGCGGTCGCAGATCGCCGAGGCCAGTTCCAGGTCGTGGGTGACGAAGAGCATTCCGGTGCCGCGTGCGGCCTGGAGCCGAGTGAGAATCGCGATGATCTCCGCCTGGGTGGTGACATCGAGGGCCGTGGTCGGCTCGTCGGCGACCAGCAGAGCGGGCTCGCCCGCGAGGGCGGCCGCAATGACCACGCGCTGGAGCATCCCGCCGGAGAACTGGTGCGGGTAGCGGCGCAGCGCGCCCCGCGGATCGCGGATGCCCACCGCGTCGAGGAGTTCCTCGGCCCGGTCCTCGGCCGCGGCGGCGGGGGTTCCCGCAGCGCGCAGTCCCTCAGTCACGAAGTCGCCTACGCGGCGCAGCGGGTTCACGGACGCGCGCGGGTCCTGGAAGATCATCGCAACCTGTCTGGCGCGCAGCCCGGCCAGTTCGGTGCGGTTCATGGTCAGGACGTCGCGGCCCGCGACCCGCACCTCACCACTCGTTCGCGCCCGAGGCGGCAGCAGCCCGAGCACGCTGCGGCACGCGACCGACTTGCCCGAGCCGGATTCGCCGACCAGGCCGACGGTCTCGCCGGCCTCGACCCGCAGTGTGACGCCGTCGAGGATGGGCCGGGCCGCCTGCTCGCCGGGCAGGCGGACGCCGAGCCCGTCGATCTCCAGCGCGGGGGTTTCATATTCGGTCATGGCACTCACCGCTCCCGCTTCGCGATTCGGTCGGCGAGCCCTTCGCCGACGATGCCGAAGGCGACCACGGCGAGGACGATGCACGCGGACGGCGCGAGCGCGGGCAGCATCGCCCCCTGCTGGATCGCCGACTGGCCTTCGTTGATCATGGCTCCCCAGTCGGCCGTGGGCGGCTGCACCCCGAACCCGAGGAAGGACAGCGCGGCGAGATCCATCAGTACGTAGCCGAAGTTCATCGCGGACTGCGCGAATACCGTCGGAGCGATATTCGGCAGCAGATGACGCAGGCAGATCGTCCACCCCGACCAGCCCTGCACGCGGTAGGACTCGATGTAGGCGCGGGCCTTCTCCTGGCGGGCGATACCTCGGACCAGGCGTCCGACGTACGGGGTGTAGGCCACGGCCATGGCGATCACGGGCGCGGCCATGCCCGAGCCGAGGACAGCGACCAGGAGGATGGCCAGCAGCAGTCCGGGAATCGCGAAGGCCAGGTCCATCGACCGGGACAGCAGGGCATCGGCCCAGCCACCTCGCCAGGCGGCGACCATGCCGACGAGCGTGCCCAGGAGGGTCGAGACGCCGACCACGAGGAGCGGTCCGAGCAGGCCCGTCCGCGCGCCGTGGATGAGCCTCGACAGGATGTCGCGGCCCGACTGGTCGGTACCGAGGAGATGGTCAGCGCTGGTGCCCGTCAGGCTCGCCGACAGGTCGAGCGCGTCGGGGTCGTACGGTGCGAGCACGGGAGCAAGGACGGCGATCAGGACGAGCACCGCGAGTACGGCGACGCCTGCTGTGAACAGCGGGCCCTGGCCGAGAACCCGCAGTCCGCGCAGACCCCGGCGGCGGCGCAGCGCACCCGGGGAGGAGGACGCGGTGGAGACGGTGGTGGTCATCGGGAAGCCTCCCCGTAGAGGGACAACCGGGGATCGACAAGCGGCACGAGCAGATCGACGATCAGGTTGACGACGACGAACGCCGCCACGCTGAGCAGGGTGATCGCTTGAACGACGGCGAAGTCCTTGGCTGTCACCGACTGCACCAGCAGGGAGCCGATACCGGACACGTTGAAGGCAGTTTCGACGATCGAGGTGCTGATCAGCAGGCCGGCGAGCATGGTGCCGCCGACGGTGACGATGGGGCCCAGCGCGTTGCGCAGCACATGCCGGCGGACCACGGCGCTTCTCGCGACACCGCGGGCGCGCGCCACCTCGACGTGTTCGCGCCCGAGTTCGTCGAGCATTGCCGACCGGGTGACCCGGGCCAGCAGTCCGGCGAATGTGATCGCCAGGGCGAAGGCGGGCAGTGTCAGATGGTAGAGGCGGTCGCCCAGGCCCTCGGGAGAGCCTCCGGGCCCGGGAAACCAGCCCAGTTGGACGGAGAAGAGCGAGACGAGCGCGATGGCGCTGACGAACGAGGGAGTGGCCGTGGCCACTCCGGTGCCGAGGAGCACTGTGCGGTCCACAGCCCCTGGGCGCAGGGCGGCCATGATGCCGCCCGCCACGCCGAGGACTGCGACCAGCAGTGCCGCGTAGCCGACGAGCAGCGCGGTGCCCGGCAGGCGGGAGGAGATGAGGGAGCCGACGTCCTGGTGGAACTGGGTGGAGCGGCCGAAGTCGCCGTGCAGGACGCCGCCGAGCCACTTCGCGTACTGGACCGGCAGCGGGTCGTCCAGGTGGTACTGCGCGCGCAGCGCCGCGACCGCGTCCGGGGTCGCGGGGCGGCCGTGAAGCAGGAAGGTCACGGGGTCGCCCGGCGCCAGATGCACGGTGCCGAAGACGATGAACGAAGTGACGAGCAGCACCGCCATCAGGCCGAGCAGGCGGCTCATCAGATAGCGCGTCATTACTGCGCGGCCCCGATCGTCGCGGCCCATGGGTAGTACAGCTGGGCGATGCCGGTCGGGGCACCCGTCACCCGGCTGCCGAGGAAGACCGTGTATGGGGCTTCGTACAGCGGGATGATCGGGAGTTCGCGCACGGCGATGCGCTGGAGTTCGGCGGTCAGCTCCGCACGGCGCGCCGCATCGGGCTCGGCGTTCGCCTTGTCGAAGACGGCGTCGAACTCGGCGTCGGACCAGTTGCCGTAGTTGCCGAAGTCGCCGGTGCGCAGGTACTGGTAGAACTCCAGCGGGTCGGGCGTGTTGTCGTAGCCGTTGGTGATGACGAGGTCCAGACCCTTACGGGCACCGGGGTCGACGAAGATGCTGGTGTAAGCCTCCGGGGCGACGGCCTTCAGTTCGACATCGAGGCCGATCTGCTTGCCGGCCGCCTGGACGGCGTTGGCCACGACGCTGATCTCCGGGGCGAGCGAGCTGGTGACGAGGGTGACCTTGCGCCCCGTGGCACCGGCCTCGGCGATCAGCTTCTTCGCGCCGGCCACGTCGTACACGGGCTCGGGCAGTGCCTTGAAGTAGTCGTCGGCCTTCTCGGGCGCCAGCGCCCACGCGCCGCGCGCGGCGGGCGCCTTCGCGGGAACGCCGATGCCGCCGGCGGCAGCCTTGATGATGTTCTTGCGGTCGAGGGCCATGGACAGGGCCTGGCGGACCTTGAGGTCTCCGAGCGGGCCCTTGAGATCGAGCACGGCGAGATCGGCGACCGCCGTGTTGGGGCCGAAGTGCACCTTGCCCTTGGAGCTGGTGCGCAACTGGGCGAAGGAGGAGGAGGGCACCAGGTAGCCGCCGTCGGCCGTGCCCGACAGGAAGGCGTTGGTGCGGGCGGACGGGTCCTCGATGAAGGTGAACTTCACGGTGCCGGTCTTGGGAGTCAGCGACCGGTCCCAGTAGGCGTTGTACTTCTTCAGAGTGAGGCTGTCGCCCTGGGCCCAGCTGTCGAGCGCGTAGGGGCCGGTGCAGTTGACCTTGCCCTTGGGGCCGCCGTAGTTCTTGCCGGCCTTGGCCAGGAAGGCGGCGCTCTCGACGGTGCCGGGGGAGGCCGCCATGAGTTCGTTGAGGAGCACGTCGGGCTTGCTGAGCCGGATCGTCACCTCCAGCGGGCCGCTCTTCTTGATGGAGGCGACGTTCTTGAAGGACGAGCCCCACGGGGAGCCGGTGGCCGGATCCATGTGGCGTTCGAGGGAGGCGACCACGTCGTCCGCCGTCATGGTCGATCCGTCGTGGAACTTCACACCCGGTCGAAGGGTGTACACCCAGGTTTTCGGGTCCGGGTTCGCGTACTTCACGGCCAGCCCGGGTTCGATCTTCATGTCGGGGGTGACCCGCAGCAGTTGCTCGCACACGTTGGCGAGCACGGTGTTCGGCGGGTAGTCGTAGGCGAGGGCGTAGTCGAGCGTGTAAGGCTCGGCGTACAGCGACCAGGTGAAGGAGTCGAGGGAGCCCTTCGCCGCAGGGGAGTTCGGGGTGACGGTGTAGGCGGGGGCGCCGCCGCCGCCGGGCCGGGACCCGGTCGCGCCGGAACAGCCGGCGGTGGCGGCCATGACGACGGCGGAACAGACAAGCAGCGCGGTGGCTCTGGACATGCGCAAGGAGACCCACCCCTTTACGGGTGTTGTGACGGGCGCTGGGAGATGGAGCGAGTATTGATGCGGGAACGTTCCCGCGCAAGACTTTGCGGGAACGGTTTTGCTGAGGTCGCGAGGGTGGCAGCATCGGTGCATGACCTCAGCTCCCCAACGCGGCGGGCACACTTCGCGGACCGTTCCGCCGCGTGTCCGTCTCGTCGATGTCGCCCGCGAGGCGGGCCTCTCCAAGACCACCGTCTCGGCAGCCCTCAATGGCACGGGACGGCTCTCGCCGGCCGTGCGGGAGAAGGCCAGGGAAACTGCGCGCAGGATGGGATACCGGCCCAACGCGACCGCCCGGCAGCTGCGTGCGGGACGGGCCCGGTTGATCGGTTACGTCGTGGGGGAGTTCGCAGGGACCCCGTGGACGTATCTGGAATCGCCGTACTTCGCCCAGCTGACCAGCGCCACGGCGGCTTCGGCGCTCAAACGCGGATACGCCCTGGTGATGCTGCCCGCGGGATCGCTGCACAGCGAGTGGGCCGACCTGCCGCTCGAAGCGGTGATAGTGGCCGATCCGGTTGCCGACGACCAGGTGGTGGAGGATCTGCTGGCCGCCCGTATCCCCGTCTTCAGCGACGGATCGGTGGACGGCAGACCTGGAGCCCACTGGGTGGACGTCGATGCCGAGGAGGCGGTCCGCGCAACCCTGGAGCATCTGGGATCGCAGGGCGCCCGGCGGACGGCGCTTGTGCTGCCCGAGAGCAGCACCCGCTTCCACCGGAGGGTTCTGGCCGCCTACCGGGGCTGGTGTGCCGCACACGGCCACACGGCCAGGGTGACCTTTGCCGTCGACGCCGGCAACGGCCCGGTGGTCCGGGCGGTTGACAGCGCGCTGACCGCTGCCGAAAGGCCCGACGCCCTCTTCGTGGTGGCGGAGCTGAGCCCGCCGCTCGTCCTGGAGGCGGCACGCCGCCACGGCTACGACGTACCGGGCGACCTTCTTGTGGTGTGTGTGAGCGAGGACGGTACGGCCGAGCACACCGAACCTCCGATCTCGACGCTGAGCCTTCAGCCCCGGGAGGTCGCCGAGGCCGGGATCGAACTCCTCGTCGCCGCCCTGGAGAACGGCGACGTAGGGCTCACGGGCGTGCTCGTGCCGACGCGCCTGCTGGTCCGGGAGTCCTCGCGGCGGCCGTCATAGGCCCTCAGGCGCAGTGCACCAGCGTGCCGCCGACATAGGTGCGCAGGACCTGGGCCTCGGCGATCTCCTCCGGGGGCAGCGTGAAGATGTCCCGGTCCAGCACCACCAGGTCGGCCAAGTGGCCGGGGAGCAGACTGCCGATGTCGTCGAACCCGTTCACATGTGCAGAGCCGGCGGTGTAGGCGGCGACCGCGGTGGCGAGGTCGAGGCGCTGCTCCGGCAGGAAGACCCGCCCGTCGGTGGCCTCGGGCTCCATCCGGTTCACCGCGACATGGATTCCGGCGATCGGATCGGGGCTGCTGACGGGCCAGTCGCTGCCTGCGGCCAGGGTGGCGCCGGCGCGCAGCAGGGATCCGAACGGGTACTGCCAAGAGGCCCGTTCGGGTCCGAGGAAGGGGATCGTCAGCTCGTCCATCTGGGGTTCGTGTGCGGCCCAGAGCGGCTGGATATTGGCAATGGCGCCGAGTCGTGCGAAGCGATCCAGATCGTCGGGGTGGACCACCTGGAGGTGGGCGAGATGGTGGCGGTTGCCACGCCGCCCGTTGGCCTCGACGGCTGCCTCGACCGCGTCCAGGGCCTCGCGCACCGCCCGGTCGCCGAGCGCGTGGAAGTGGACCTGGAAGTCGTGGGCGTCGAGCTCGGTGACGTACGAGCGCAGGGCGACGGGGTCGACGAAGCTCAGACCCGAGTTGGCGGTGGCACAGCCGCAGCCGTCGAGGTAGGGGGTGGTCATGGCCGCCGTGAAGTTCTCGGCGATGCCGTCCTGCATGATCTTCACCGCACGGGCCCGGAACCGTCCGTGACTCAACTGATCTCGCTGGGACAGCAGTTCGGGGATCTGCTCGGCCCCCCGCTCGCGGTCCCACCACAGGGCCCCGGTCACCCGGGCGGTGAGCGTGCCTTCACGGGCGGCCGCCAGATAGGCGTCGGACGGGTCCGGCTTGCCGCCGAACACGCCCAGAAGGGCGTCCTGCCAGCCGGTGATACCGAGGGAATGCAGCAGCTTCTGGGCCCGCAGCAGACCGGCGAGGCGGTCCGCCGGCGTGCTCGGCGGCACGATCCGGGAGACCAGGGCGGTTGCGCCCTCCTGCAGCATGCCACTCGGGGTGCCGTCCGGCTCGCGCTCGATCCGGCCGTCGAAGGGATCGGCGGATTCCCGGGTGAGACCGGCCAGTTCGAGCGCCCGGGTGTTGGCCCAGGCACCGTGGTGGTCGCGATTGGCCAGAAGGACCGGGCGGTCCGGGACCACCGAGTCGAGGAGCTGCCGGGTGGGCAGTCCGCCGTCGAAGCTCTCCATGGACCAGCCGCCGCCCGTGATCCATGTGCGGTCCGGGTGCGCGTCGGCGTAGGAGCGTATGCGGGTGAGGTAGTCCTCGACGCCCACCGTGCCGGTCAGATCGCACTCGGCCAGTTCCATTCCGCCGAACACGGCGTGGACGTGGGAGTCCTGGAATCCGGGGAGCAGCAACTTGCCCTGGAGATCGATGACTTCGGTGTTCGAGCCGATCAGTTCGCGCACCTCGTCATGGCCGACGGCGGTGATGCGCTCGCCGGTGACGGCCAGGCTGCTAGCCCGGGTGCGCGCGGGATCGCCGGTGTGGATGGGGCCGCGGGTGAAGATCAGATCGGGCTTGGCCATGAGGTGCTCCAAGGCGATAGGGGGATGTGCCGAACGGTCATGCAATCGAGGTGCCCATGAGGATGTCAACACTGTTGTCGTAAGACTGGCCGTCCAGTGAGGGATTTCCGTGGAGGAGCGGGCAGGCGGCCGCAGGGCCCGTGCCGTCGGAGCGGTTGATCGTCGGGGACGGTCCTGCGGGTGGTCGCGCGGCACTGACGCCCCCGCTGGAGGCGGAGTTCGGGCTGGAGGGCCGTATCGGCCCTTTCATGGCGAGGCCGCGCCGCCGACCGAGGCGGGGCCTCTGTTGCACGCCGCATTCGACGTGGACGCGATCGTGCCGGCCCCGGGCAGGGAGGAGCCGTGCGCCCATCGACATCGTCGCGACGATCTCGCGGCTCGACACGACGCTCCTGCTCCGGCAGGAGAACCCGGATTACCCCGACCTCCACCTGAACGAGATCTGCGACGAAGTCGTCGCCGGTCAGGTGGACGAACCCGAGCCCGACCCACTGCACATCCGTGTACTCACCGAACATGAGCAGTCCGGCGTATGGGGCCGGCCGGTGCGACGAGCGACCATCTCGCCCCGCGTGGAGCGGGCTCAGCCCTCCCCCACGGCGGCGGTACGATACGCGCGAGCCACGCGCGCCAGACCGGTTGCTACTCCCGCACCCACCAGTGCGAGTGCGGCCATCAGGATGAACACCAAGTGGTACCCCGCTGCACCCGGGTTGGCATCGAGGATCGCGCCGTACACGAGGAAGGCGAACATCCCGGGGGCGTAACCGACGAGGCAGGCGATGCCGAACGCGGTGCCGCTGACCTGGTTGGGGGATGCCGACCTCGTCCATCGGCGCCCAGAACACACCGCGTATCGTGACGATGATCAGTGAGAACAGCAGGCAGGCGGCCATCGCGGGGATCTGGTGCGATCACCCGGTGTCGACGGTCGGGCCGGTGCCAGGGGCGGACTTCGACGCGTGCCCAGTCGTGGACGCGGGGCCCGTGGGCGCCCGCACCACACGAGCGGCGTTTCCATTTCTGCCGGGGCAGGCCGGGGAAGAGATCGCTCACCGGGTGGTCGATCGCCCAGCGGGTGACGACCGTGTCGTGGCGGGTGGTGGCCGTGACGTGGAAGACGTCCACTTGTTCCAACTCGGAGCGCCAGCCCTTGCTGTAGCCGTAGCCGGCATCCGCGGTCACTCAGCGGAACGGGATCTTGTCGGCAATTGCCCGGCGGACCATCGACTTGGCCATCGCCACCTTGGTCGCGAAACCGACCGTGAGGGCGAGGAAGTGTTCGGCTTCGCGCTCGTGGCGTCGGTGAAGGCGGCGGCAGCCTGCGAGCCAGGACATGGTGCGATCGACGGTCCAGCTGTGGCGGCCCAGTCGCTGCGAGAGGTGATCCGCGCCTACGGTCTGAAGTAGGCAACTCCAAGCCGGGTACGGAGGCCGGCGCTGCCCTTCCGTCGTGTCACACCCGCCCCGCGTGACTGACGGGGAGGCAGCCTCCGTAACCTGTCCGGGACTTCGCTTGATCGACTACGAGGAGGTCCCGTGCTCTCGCTGTTCGGGCTCGGCCCTGCCGAGGAGGAGGTCTACCGCCTCCTGGTGGCCCGGGCCGGCGCCAACGCCGACCTGCTGGCGGCCGAAACCGGCCGCGCACCGGCGGAGATACTGCCGCTGCTCACCGAACTGGCCCGGCGCGGCCTCGCGGTGTCCGGTGCGGACGGTGAGCCGTCGGTGGCCACGGCCTTCACCGCCGCGCCCCCGGCCGTCGCGCTCGGCGGAACGTTGCGGCAACGCCGCGACGACCTGAGGGCAGCCGAGGAGGCCCTGCTCGCGCTCACCGAGGAGTACCGCAACGCGGCCGTCGGCGGCGGCATCGTCGAGGTCATCACCGACCCCTGCGCGGTCCGGCACCGCTTCATACAACTCCAGGAATCCGCCCGGCACGAGATCCGGGCGATGATGGTGCCGGAGACCACCGTCGTGCAGCGCGAGCACAACACCGCCGAGACCGCCGGTGTGCGCCGCGGCGTGCTCTACCGCACCATCGCGCAGCGCGACATGCTCGGCCAGCCGGGCGTGGTCGGCGAGGCGCTGGACGCCCTGGCGGCCGGCCAGCAGGTCAGCGTCGCGGAATCGGTCCCCGTGAAGTTCATGATCGCCGACCGCGATGTGGCCATGGTGCCGCTGATCCCGGGCCGCCGCACTTCCCCCGCCTCCATCCTGGTACACGCCTGCGGGCTGCTGGAGTCCTTACTCGCGTACTTCGAACTCGCCTGGGAGCGCGCCTACCCGCTCTCTCCCAACACCGTGGGTGGTGTCACCGAGATCCGCCCCGACGACCTGGACGAGATGGACGCCCGCGTCCTCGCCCTTGTCCTGGCCGGCCTCACCGACCAGGCCGCCGCCGGCCAGCTCGGCGTCTCCCGCCGTACCGTCCAGCGCCGTATCGGCGAACTCATGCTCAAGGCGGGGGCCGAAAGCCGAATCCAGCTGGGCTGGATCGCCGCCCGCCGGGGGTGGGCATGACAAGCGCGTCGCGCCCGGCGGCAACGCCGGTACCGCCCGACTGATGCCCGCCTGCCCCAAGCTCAGGGCGCACGGCAGGGTGTTCGTCACCCACCGCCGCTGGCGCGGATGGCGTCGGCCGGCGGCGGCACGCTATCAGTGAGCCAGCCCGAGGGCGGCAAGGAGCACTGCGGGCCCGTGCCGACCGACACCCTGGACGCTACGGCTGCAGACCGAGCGTCTGGGGTCGATTCAACAAGTCAGGAGCCACATCCCGGCGATGGTCCCGTCCTTCGGAGGGCTCGTCGCCCGTCCGGAGGCGACGGCTCGGACGGCGGCGTAGGCGTCGATCGGTGCGCCGGCGAGCGCGCCGGGATCGAGATCGGCTTCACCGGCCACAGCCCCGCCGCGGACTGGCCACCTCCTCCCGCGTCAAGGGCCACGACCAGATCGTCATCGCCAAGCAGAGTGGGTGGGCTCCGCACTCCAAGGTCCTCGCCGGGTACCTGGAGATCGTCGACCAGTGGGAGGACGACGCCCTGACCGAGCGGAGTCGGCTGCGTGCTTCACACCAGCCGCGGCACCGGCCTGGTGTCCGGCATCCCCAGCAGTTCCCTGACGCGCTCCAGGGGCCACGCCGGACAGTTGTTTCTCCATCATCGCGCCCGAACCGGCCGCTGCGATCCTCAATCGCCCGGCCGATCAGGTGCGGCGGACCGCGGACGAGCTCGGGCTGCGTCCGCAGGACCTGGTGGAGCTGGGCGTCGTCCCTGGCATCGTCGAACCGACGGGCTGAATCGACGAGCGGCGCCGCCTCCCGGGTCCCACGGGAGACGGCGCCGTCCTGTCATTCGGGGTTGCGCCGCGTACGGCTCACCCCATGACCCCAGCGGCCGGAGCGCGTCACTTCACGCCGACCGCCCGGATGATCTCCTGGGTGACCTGGCCGCCCCGGTCGTCGCGAGCGGATGCGCGCAGCGAGATGAACTGCGCGTCGGCGGGCACCTTCAGGGTGCCGTGCCAGGCGGCCTTGTTCCCGCCGCGGTCCAGGCCGACGGACGTCCAGGTCTGGCCGTCGTCGTACGACACCTGGAGGGTGCCGTCGTCGATGGTCCCGGTGTCCGGCGCGCCCTTGACGTACTCGGAGTAGATCCCGACCGGCAGGCGCTGCCCGGCGCGGACGTCGCCCGCGAGGTCGGTGTCGACGTCGAAGCCGAGGTTGAGCAGCGGCAGGACCGTCCACCTGTCGGCGGGCGTCGCGGCGGACTTGAAGGTCCACTCGGAGTGGCCCTTCGTGGACAGCTTCCAGCGCGCGGGGTCGAGCGCGGTGTCGGTGACGACCTTGTAGGTGCGCTCGGCCGGATCGGCCTTCCGCGCGTACCCGGCCGAGCCGGTGCGCCGGTCGACGCGTGTCCCGTCGACGTAGACCTCGGTGGTCTGCTGGACGGAATTGTCGTTCCACACGTCGCCGAATCCGGTGTGGTCGGGTCCGGAGTCGCCCCAGCCGGGGGTGTTGAACTGGAGGTCGTTCCCGGCCCGCTGCTGGCCCCAGCCGAGCCCGGTGCCGAGCCAGGGGTGCCAGACCGGCTTGAACCAGTCGACCTCACTGCGCGTGCCGCCCCGGTAGGTGACCAGGCCGCTGCGCTCCTCGATGGCACGGGGCACGGTGATCACGGACTCGTGCCACTTCTGGCCGGGGCCGGTGGAGACGTAGGCGGTGCGCTCGGCCGGGTAGTCGATGCGCTCCAGGAAGCCGATGCCGATACGGAAGGTGTCGGTGATGGAGAAGCGGAACTCACCGCCCTGGGCGGGCTTCACCGCGTGGAACTTGTCGTCCAGCCGGGCGAGTTCGCTCTTCTTCGGGGTGTACGTCAGGTTGCCCGGGATGGCGCCGGGGTGGCCGTCGGACAGGTCGTAGACGTAGGGCGTGTTGCGGGTGCTCGTGAGTTTGACATGCTTGCCGGACTTGGCCGCGGCCAGCAGCCGGGCACCGTCCGCGGCGTTGACCGTGGCGATGAGCAGCGACCGGTCGGTGCGGTCGGCGTTGCCGAACCAGTTCATCAGCCGGCCCGGCTGGTCGTCGGTGACGAACAGGGCCTTGGCGCCCGCGTCCTGGGCCGCCTGAGCCAACTCGACCGGCGAGATCGCACCGGTGGCGCGGACGACGACGGCCTTGCCGCGCACGTCCTTGCCCGTGTAGTCGGCCGGTGCCCCGCTGCCCGCGTCGACGACGGGCACGGTGCTGCGGCCGTCGGTGACGGTGCTACCGGACTGGACGGTGGCACCGTCCAGCTGCCTGCCGCCCGCCTCGACCTCCAGGAGCGGCTTGCCGAGCCGCCAGACCGTGCGGTACTCGAAGGTGCCGTCGGTGACCTTGTCGGTGGGGGCGGCGAAGACGCTGTCGTAGGTCGGGGGCACCTGGACCCCGTCGAGCAGGTCGGCGCCGTTCGCCTTGCGGCTGTACTCCATGAGCAGCTGGCGGGTCTCGGTGCGCTGGTCGACCTTGGCGCTGATCTCCTTCAGCTGCCGCCCGTCCAGGGTGACCTCGCGGTCCTGGTCGAGGGTGATCTGGGGAGCGGCGAGGAAGCCGAGACCGAGCGAGTCGGCGCCGTGGCTGCCGCGCACGTCGAGGAAGGACGTCAGGCTGTACGTGCCCGGGTTCAGCCGCAGCTTCAGGGTGCCGGAGTCGCCGACATACGCCGGGAACGGGTCGTTGCCCTGGGCGAGTTGCTGCAGCGCGACGTAGGCGGAGGTCGCGGCACCGTCGCGGTCCTTGACGTGGACGGTGAGCGTGTACCGCTCGTTCTCCTTCACCAGGCCGAAGGCGGTGTGCGCGACGGGGGCACCGTCGGCGCTCGCCACGATCTGTCCGCTGGTGTTGCCGACGGCGGCCTTCGCGCCGTCACCGGTCACCGTGGTGGACACGGTGCCGTGCGCGGGCACGGTCAGCGACGTGTCGGCGAGCGAGACGACGCCGTCGGGAGCGCCCTGCGCGGCCAGGCTCAGCTCGACCGGCTGGTTGGAGGAGTTGGAGTAGGTGAGCGTCTTGGTCACCGGCTTGTCGTCCGCGTAGGGCCAGCTGTAGAAGCCCAGGTCGGCGCTGCCGGTCGCGGTGATCCGCGCGTTGATCGCGGCGGGCACGGAGACCCGGCCCGAGCCCAGTGCGTATGCGGACGCGTCGAGCTGCTTCGAGGTCGACATCAGCGCGTCCTTGAGCTGCGCGCCACTCCAGTCGGGGTGCTGCTGGGCGAGCAGTGCGGCGACGCCCGCGACATGCGGCGTCGCCATCGACGTACCGCTCAACGAGGTGTAGTAGCCGCTGCCGCTGATCAGCTGGGAGCGGGCGGCGAGGATGCTCACGCCGGGCGCGGACACGTCGGGCTTGAGGGCGTTGTCGCCGGTGCGGGGGCCCCGGCTGGTGAAGGACGCGGCCCGGTCGGCGGAGTCGACGGCGCCGACGGTGAGCGCCGAGTCGGCGGCGCCCGGCGAGCCGATCGTGCCGGGGGCGCCGGCGTTGCCGGCGGCGATGACGAAGAGGGCGCCGGTCTCCTTGGAGAGCGTGTTCACGGCCTGTGCCATCGGGTCGGTGCCGTCGCTGCCCTCCGAGGAGCCGAGGCTCATCGAGACGACCTTGGCGTGCACGTCCCGCGCGGCCCACTCCATCCCGGCGATGATCTGCGACTCGCTGCCGAAGCCCTGGTCGGTGAGGACCTTGCCGACGGCGAGGGTGGCGTCGGGCGCGACTCCCTTCTCCTTGCCGTCCGACGCGGCGCCGGTACCGCCGACGGTGGAGGTGACATGGGTGCCGTGTCCGTTGCGGTCGGAGACCTCCTGCCCCTCGATGAAGCTCTTCGACTGGGAGATGCGTCCCGCGAGATCCGGGTGCCCGGCGTCGACGCCGGTGTCCAGCACGGCGACTTTCACGCCCTTGCCGGTGAGTCCGGACTCCCAGGCATCCGGCGTGCCGATCTGCGCGTTGGACTCGGCCATGTCGCCCTTGACGCGTCCGTCGAGCCAGATCTTCTCGATGCCGTCGGCGAAGCGCCCGCCGCCCGAAGTCACCGCGCGCGCGGCGGGTTTGGCGGCCTGCGGGGCCACGGACCGCCAGAAATCGTGCTCCTGGCCGGCACGGACCGCGGAGCCGCCGACGCTGGGCAAGGACCGCACCTTCTTGGCGCCCTGCGGCAAACTCGGCGCCGTCCGCGCGCTCCTGCCGTAGGTGACGATCAACGGCAGCCCGTCGGCAGCACCTTCGTTCTGGTCGGCGAAGCCCTGGCCTATCAGCTCGGTCACGTCGAAGAGCCGCGGGTCGAGGGTGCCGGCGCGCAGATACGGCAGCGCCTCGTCCGGGACGACGGTGACGCGGCTGTTCGTCGTCTCGGTGCGGACGGCTCCGGTGGCGTCCTTCGGACGGTCCACGCTGACTGTCTTCCTGCCCTGGCCGAGGTCGGTGACGGTGACTTTGTCGCCGGTGACGAGCGTGACGGTGTGGGTGGCGTGGGCGGTGGCCGTGGGGTGTGCGGCGGCTTCGGCGCTGGTGTGCGCGGCCGCCTGGCCGCCGCTGTCCGGTCCGGCCGCGGCGGCCTGCCCCGCCATACCGGCCGGCAGCAGGACGAGCGCGAGTCCGGCCGACAACAGCCCGGCTCTGCGCCTCGGGGGTACTCTGGTCATGGATCCCTCTCTTCATCGGACCCGGGAGGGGATGATTCCCGAGTGCTTCGAAGAGTGTGGTGGGGTCTGTGGCGCACGGACCTGGACGGGTCCTGGCGGGAATGGGCACGGCGCCTTCCCGCCAGCGTCCGCCGCGATGCACGGCCGCACGTGGATTGCGAACCGGATGGCCGGAACAAGTGCCTTCTGGGGCATTGCACTTGGCAGTGGGACAGGTGGGATACGGGAGTCGCGACATGCTGGTGCGCTACTTCTAGCTGCGCGGAGGCGCCGGGATCGTCGTGGACGGGCGGGTGCGGGACGCGGCCCGGATCCGGGCCCTCGGCGTGCCGATCCGGTGTACCGGAGTCACCCCGCACTACGCCTCGTAGACGGAGCTCTTCCCCTCCGCGTTCAATGTGCCGGTGGGTGTCGCCGGCACACTGGTCACGCCGGCGGACCTGATCGTGGCCGGCGAGGACGGCGCCGTGGTCGTACCGCAGGACCGCGCGGTCCCGCTGGCCGAGGATTCGCTCCTGCACCAGGACCGTGAGGCGTTCGCACGCCGCCGCCTCGACGAGGGTGGCCTGCTCTCCTACTACTACCCGCTCACCGGTGAAGGGCTGGACGAGTACCTGGCGAGCAGGCCCGCGACCTGACCGCTCGCAGGTTCTGTACGGGGACGGCTTCGTCCCCGTACAGATGGCGCGGGCGGCGCATCGGCCTCAACGGAAGCCGTAGTAGAGGGAGTTGTGCACGGTGTCCGGAAGATAGAGCACATCGTGACCGTCCGAGTCCCGCCGCACCGCGAGCCGATCCGCGCTCACGCCCGGCGCGGCGGACTGCGCGGTCCAGGCCCCGTCCGCCGACTGCGTCGCGGCAAAGACCCGGTCGGTGCCCGAGGTGGTCACGTAGTAGATCCGCTTGGTGTCCGTCTCGTCCCAGGTGATGCCGAGGGCGGCTGCGGTCTGTCCGCCGGCGTACACGGTCTTGCTGACCCAGTCGCTGCCGCTCGGATAGGCGTAGTAGACGCGGAAGTTGCCGCCGCTGTCGGCCGAGCGGTAGCGGTAGGCGACCTTCGGGGTGGAGCCGTCGAGGGTGAGCTTGGCGCTCTGTACCGCAGGACCCGCGTACGCGTTGTCGATGCTCCACTCCTCGCCGGTGGTCAGTTGCTGGATCACGTCGGAGGTATCGGGCGTCACCGGGACGGTGAGCGCCGCACCCGTACTGTCGGCGAAGTCGCCAGTCGCCGGGTCGAAGCGCAGGTAGGAGAGCTGGTGGCGGAACCCGGTCGCCGGCGCCTTGGCCCACTCGTACAGCAGGTGCACACGACCCTCGCTGTCGACCGTCAGGTCGTCGGGGTACACGGAGCGGTTCAGCGCGTCGGCGAACGTGGCAACCACGCTCCAGCGCGCCGCTGCGTTGTCCCAGCGGTAGAGCTTGCCGGGGCGCTGATCGGCGCCGGCGCCGACACGGGCGGCCAGATACAGATCGCCGTTGGGCGCCGTGGCGACGATCGGATAGGTGATGCCCTGGCCCTGGTCGGGCAGTTCGGCCGCATGGTCGGTGACGTCCCCGCCGGGGGCCTCGGTACGGAAGTAGCGCCAGGCGTCGGCGTGCATGGAGGCGAACACATGCAGACGTCCGTTGCCGTCCCGCGCGATGGACGGCTGGTTGTGGCCGTTGTCGTCAGGGAACTCCGCCTGCGCCCCGCTCCGGTCGAGTAGCGGCAGCAGGCTCCAGACGCCGTCCGGGTCGCGCCGCGCGATCGCGGGCCGGTGCGTGGCGGCCGTCGAGCCCGGCTCGTTGAAGGCGAAGTACGTGTACTGGCCGCGGCCCTTGTACGTGGCGACCGGCGTCCACCAAGCGGCCTGGTTCGACGAGTCCATCGCGTACGGGACCTTCTCGATCAACGCCGCTGCGGCTGCCGTGCTCTGCGCGGTGTCGGCCCCGGCGGCCGGGACGGGCAGGAGCAGGGCGGCCAGGGCCATGGCCGAGGCGGTGTACGTGCGTACCGTGGGACGTCGCAAGATGAGCTCCTTCGCGGGTGCGTGCGCGGGCGTGGAGGTGACGCGGACGGCAGCGGCCCGAGGGCCGGCCGGCGCGGTCGTCGTGCGGGGTACGGAGCAGGGCCCGGCGAGGGTCGTGCGACGTTCGCCGGGCCCGGACTACGGCGCTCGGCCTCAGCGCTTGATGAGCGCGGCGGCCTCCTCGCCGGCCTGCTTCATCGCGTCCTTCGGCTTCGACTTGCCGACGAGGACGGCCTGCACCTGCTTGGCGACGGCCTCCTCGATCTGGGCATTCTGCGCGAACTGCCAGAACGGGCTGCCGGTCGCCGTCTTGGTGATCTTCTCGGTCCACTCCGTGGTGAAGGTGTCCTTGGCGACCTCCGGGGCGGCCAGACCCGCGGTGGTGGACGGCGGCAGTGCGCGCGCGGCGAAGTACTCGGAGGTGGTGGCCTGGTCGGTGGTGGTGTGCAGCGCGAACTCGGTCGCCGCGTCCTGCCCCTTGCCCTTCACGATCGCGATCACGCCGCCCCACAGCAGCGCCTGCGGCGTGTCCCCGGCCTTGAGCACCGGACGCTCCATCGGCTGCATGGCGTTGGCCAGCGTCTTGTCCTTGGACTGAGCGGAGGTCACGCCCTTGCCGATGATTGCGTCGTCGTAGAAGGCGGCCTTGCCCTGCCCGAACAGGGCGCGCGCGTCGAAGCGGTCCACGTCGGCGGCGATCAGCTTCTCGTCGTGCAGCTTCTTGTACCAGGTGACCGCGTCGATCGAGGCGTCGTCGCCTATCGTGACCTTCCCACCGTCGAGCAGCTTGCAGCCGAAGGTCTGCATCCACGGGAAGATGTCCTTGAGCTGCGCGACCTTGGTGGCGGCGGCATACGGCACGACACCGCCGCCGAGCCCCTTCAGCTCCCGCAGTGCGGCCTCGAACTCCTCAACGGTGGTGGGGTGCTTCTTGATCCCGGCCTTCTCCAGGAGCTGGGAGTTGGCGATCACACCGATCGATCCGGTGTTCCACGGCAGCCCGTACTGCTTGCCGTCGTACTTGCCGCTGTTCAGCGCCACATCGGTGTAGCCGCCCTTGCCGGCCACCGATCCGAGGTCGGCCAGCTTGCCCATCTGCGCCATCGCCGCGAGCCAGGCGATGTCGAGGTGCACCGCACCCGTCGTCTCCCCGCCGCCCAGCTTGAGGGTGAGCTGGCTCAGGTACTCGTTGTACGGGTACGAGACCGCGCGGATCGTGGACTTCTCGGCCTTCTCCCAGGCCGCGATGATCTTCTCGATCGAGGGCTTGGCGGCCTCCTCGTTGAGCGACCAGGAGGTGAAGTCGAAGTTCTTGGACTTCGGGTCGCCGCCGTTGGAGGTGCTGCCGGCGCCGGACGGTGCACAGGCGCCGAGCACACCGGCGCCGGCCACACCGAGCGCGCCGATGCCGAACATGCGCAGCGCGCCGCGCCGGCTGATGCCAGAGGTGGTCATGATCTCTCCATGGGGGAGTAAGCGGGAGGGGAGGTACGTGAGGGTGCGGGCTGATCCCGCGGGTTCAGCTCTTGACCGAACCGGCGGTCATGCCGCCGACGAGGTAGCGCTGCAGGAACATGAATGCGACGACCACCGGGATGGACACGATGAGCGAGGCCGCCATCAACTGGGGCCAGGCGGTCTGGAATTCGCCGATGTAGGTGGAGACGAGGCCGGGAGGCAGGGTCTGCTTCTCCTTGTCGGCAAGGGTCAGCGCGAAGATGAAGTCGTTCCAGCCGCGTACGAAGGCGAAGAGCCCGGCGGCGATCATCCCGGGCGCGGCCAGCGGCGCCACGATGGAGTGCAGCGTCCGCCACCGGGACGCGCCGTCGATGGACGCCGCCTCCAGCAGGGCGTCCGGGATGGTGTCGAAGATGCCCTTCAGCATCCAGACGCACAGCGGCATGGTGAACGTGGTGAAGGAGAGCACCAGGGCGGTGTACGTGTTGAGCATGCCGAAGCTGGAGAAGACGGTGTACAGCGTCACCAGCAGGAGCGCCTGGGGGAACATCTGGGAGGCCAGCACCAGGTGCATCAGCGACCGGCGCCCGCGGTAGCGGAACTTGGAGAACGAGTAGCCCATGTACGTGGCGACGACCACGCTCAGCACGGCGGTGATCGAGGCCACGATGAGCGAGTTGATCACGTACTTGATCAGCTGGTCGTTCTCGGCGAGGGCCGTGAAGTTGCTGAGGGTGAGATCGGTGGGTATCAGCTTCGGCGGGAACTGGAAGGTCGACTCGGGGGTGCTCAGCGCCGTGGCGAGCAGCCAGTAGACCGGGC
>NZ_JBHVFF010000101.1:0-25823 GCF_042801895.1 Streptomyces sp. NPDC057543
CCCGACGGGACTCGGCCCGTTTGCCGTGGTCAGGCGGCCGAAGCGGCGCCGGACACCTCGGCGAGGTACGCGTTCGTCTTTTCGGGGTCGAAGAAGAAGTTCTCGAAGTCCGCCGGGTTGTTGAAGCCGTTGGCGAAGCGGTTGGCGACCGGCTGGAGCTGGCCGGCGGCGCCGATCAGGTTCAGTACGTGCTCCGGCGGTACGCCGAGCATCGCGTTGGTCCACTTCACGACGTGCTGCGTGTTCTCCCAGTGCCGGTCGAACGTGGCCTGCATCCACTCGGCGTCGAACTCCCGGTCGCCGTGCTCGAGAATCGAGTTCAGGTAGGAGTTCGCGCACTTGGAGGCCGTGTTGGAGCCCTGGCCGGTGATCGGGTCGTTGGCGACGACCACGTCCCCCACGCCGAGGACCAGACCGCCGCTGGGCAGCCGGCCGATCGGCTTGCGGACGGTCGGGGCGTAACGGCCCGCCAGGGTGCCGTTGGCGTCGGTCAGTTCGACCTTGGTGGCGCGGGCGTACTCCCACGGCAGGAACCGCTCCATGAGCTCCAGCGTCTTGGCGAGGTGCTCGGAGGGGTCCTTGATGCCCTGGAACGCGTCGAGCGGGCCGCCCGGGATGCCCTCCCAGAACAGGATGTCGGCACGGCCGGACGTGGTCAGGGTCGGCATCACGAAGAGCTCACCGACGCCGGGGACCAGGTTGCAGCGGACCGCGTCGAACTCGGGGTGCTCGGGGCGCGGGCCCATTCCGTGGACGTACGCGACGGCCAGGGCACGCTGCGGGGCGTCGAACGGCGAACGGGACGCGTCCCGGCCGAACATGGAGACCAGCTCGCCCTTGCCGGCGGAGACCATCACCAGGTCGTACGTACGGGAGAAGTAGTCCAGGTCGGAAACGGCGGCACCGTGGATGACGAGCTGTCCGCCGCGCTGGGCGAAGGTCTCCATCCAGCCGGCCATCTTCACGCGCTGGTCGATGGACTGGGCGAAGCCGTCCAGCTTGCCGACCCAGTCGACGGCGCGCGAGGAGTCGGGCGCGGCGACCGAGACGCCGAGGCCCTCGATGCGCGGGGCCTGGGACTCCCAGAAGTTGAGCTGGTAGTCGCGTTCGTACTCGAGCGCGGTGTGGAACATGCACTGGGTCGACATGACCCGGCCGGACCGGATCTCGTCGGCGGTGCGGTTGGACATCAGGGTGACTTCGTAGCCCTTGGACTGCAGTCCGAGGGCGAGCTGGAGACCGGACTGGCCGGCTCCGACTATGAGTATCTTCCGCATCGCGGTTCTCCGTTACGTGTTGCGTGCGAGCTATGCCGGCGTGGCGTCGAGGGCGTGGCCCACGAGGGCCAGCAGCGACTCGACGACAGTGATCTTGTTACGTGCGTCCATGATCACAACAGGCACGTGCGGCGGGACAGTCAGGGCCTCCCGGACGTCCTCCGGCTCGAACCCCGGCGTTCCCTCGAAGTGGTTGACGGCGACGATGTACGGCAGGCCGCAGCTCTCGAAGTAGTCGAGTGCGGGGAAGCAGTCGGCGAGCCGCCGGGTGTCGGCGAGCACGACCGCGCCGATCGCGCCGCGCACCAGGTCGTCCCACATGAACCAGAAGCGCTGCTGGCCCGGTGTGCCGAACACGTACAGCACGAGGTCGTCGTCGAGCGTGAGCCGGCCGAAGTCCATCGCGACGGTCGTGGTGAGCTTGTCGGGCGTCGCGGTGAGATCGTCGGTCTCCTCGCTGGCCTGGGTCATCATCGCTTCGGTCTGCAGCGGCGTGATCTCGGAGACGGACCCCACGAAGGTCGTCTTGCCCACGCCGAACCCGCCCGCGACCACGATCTTCGTGGCGATGGGGGCCCTGGTGTGGTCCAACTGCCAGGCCTGCAGCGATTCTTCGGCCTGGTCCGTGGCTCCCGGCCGGCGCGGGGCGAAGAGCGGCGACTCAGAGACGGCGGAGTCCATTGAGCACCCTTTCGAGCAGTGCGCGGTCGGGCTGGCCGGTGCCGTGACCGGTCCCGTACACGCGGATCTTTCCCTGGTCGGCCAAGTCGCTGATCAGCACCCGGACCACGCCGAGCGGCATCTTCAGCAGGGCGGAGATCTCCGCGACCGTACGCATCCGGCGGCAGATCTCGACGATGGCCTGAAGCTCCGGCATGACCCGGGTGGACAGGTTGCCGTTGGTCAGCTCGCGGCGTTCCTCGGGCGCTTCGAGCGCGGCGACGAACGTCTCGACCAGCAGGACGTGGCCGAAGCGGGTGCGACCGCCGGTGAGGGAGTACGGGCGGACCCGTGCGGGCCTTCGTTCGGACCCGCGGACGGGGAGCCTGCGGGCGGGTTCAGCAGCGGGCGTCACTGGGTGCTCTCCATCGATTTGCGCAATTCACTGCGGAGTTCGGGGGTGAGTACGTGTCCGGCTCGGCCGACGAAGAGCGCCATGTGGTACGCGATGACGCTCATGTCGCAGTCAGGGGTGGCGTGCACACCGAGCAGCGAGCCGTCGCTGATCGACATGACGAAGACGCTGCCCTCGTCCATGGCGACCATGGTCTGCTTGACGCCGCCGCCGTCCATCAGTTTGGCGGCGCCGATGGTGAGGCTACCGATGCCGGAGACGATGGTGGCCAGGTCGGCACTGGAGCCCCTGGGGCCGTCCTGCCGGCCGGTGGCCTCGTGGGTGATCAGATGGCCGGGGTCGGAGGAGAGCAGCATCAGTCCGTCGGACGAGACGACGGTGACCGAGTGGACCCCTGGCACCTCCTCCACCAGATTGCTCAGCAACCAGTGAAGGTTCCGGGCTTCGGTACTCAGCCCGAATGTGCTGGGCGCAGTCAACTGCGTGCCTCCTCGACTGTGTCCCCCGTCTCATCGGTTCGGCCGTCGTTACGGTGGGCCGGGTCACTGTGCTCGGTATGTGCAGGGCGCCCGGCGTGTGCCGCGGCCCCCGGGAACGGCTGGGTCGCCGTGATCTCGGCGATCTCCGCCTCGACGTCCCGGCGGCCGTTCTTCGCGCCCTGGTGGAAGCCGCCGAGCCGGCGGCGCAGCGCCTCCTTGTCCAGGCTGCCCTTGCGCTCCGTGCTGGATGCCGTGGTGGGCTTGACGACCTTGGGGGTGCGCTTGGGCAGCCCCTTGTCCGTGATGCGCTCCTGCGGCTCCGCCGTGCGGGGGCCGGGCAGGGCGTCGGCGACGGGCGTGGGGGCCGGGGCCGGGGACTCGTCGGCGGTGCGCTCGTGGCGGTCGGGGCCGATGGTGTACGGATCGGGAGCCCTGAACTCGGGGACGTCGGCGAACTCCGGCACCACCGGGAGCCGGACCTGCATCGTGGTCTCGGCCTCGGCCTCGGCGACGGCCGGGGCGTTGTCCGCCGCGTGCCCGGGCTCGGAAACAGGCACGGACACGGGCTCGGAAACAGGCGCGGGAACGGGCTCGGAGACGGCCGCCCCGGACTCGCGGATCGTCTGCTCGGCCGCGGCGATCAGCGGGTCGCCGGGCAGGGCGAGCGTGCGCGTCGGCAGTGAGTTGGAGTTGGCCTCGGCGACCGATCCCGGAAGGTTCAGTGCGGGCGCGTCACCGGGCACCTTCAGCGGCGGCGGCGTGGCGGCCGGTGGCGCCTTCGGCAGCAGGGCCTGGGGCAGGACGACAACCGCCGTGACCCCGCTGCCGTTGTTGGCGCGCAGTTGGAGGCGTACGCCGTGGCGGGCAGCCAGCAGCGAGGTGACCTGGAGGCCGAGTCCGGCGCCGGGCGTCTGCTTGTCGCCCTGCTCCCTCGCGTCGAACAAGGTGGGGTCGCCGAGCCGGGTGTTGAGCTCGCTCATCCGTTCGGCCGACATCCCGATGCCCTCGTCCTGGACGGAGAGCATCACCTCGCCGGTCTCCAGCAGCCAGCCGGAGAGCTGGACATGGGAGTCCGGCGGGGAGAACGAGGTCGCGTTCTCGAGGAGTTCGGCGACGAGGTGGCTGAGGTCGTCGGCGGCGAAACCGGCGATCTGGGCGTGCGGCGGCAGGGACTGGATGGTGACCCGCTCGTACCGCTCGATCTCGGAGACGGCCGCGCGCAACACGTCGACCAGCGGGATCGGGCCCGCGTGCCCGTGCCCGTGCTCGGCGCCCGCGAGGACCAGCATGTTCTCGCTGTGCCGGCGCATGACCGTGGCCATGTGGTCGAGCTTGAAGAGGGTGGCCAGCCGCTCCGGGTCGTGCTCGCGCTCCTCCAGGTTCTCGATGACACCGAGCTGGCGCTCGACGAGGCCGAGGGTGCGCAGCGAGAGGTTGACGAAGGTGTGGTGGACCGTGTTCTTCAGCCGCTCCAGCTGGGCGGTGAGGTCGGACGCCATGACCTGGAGTTCGGCGCGCTGGAGGGTGAGCGCCTCGCGTCCGGCGATCAGCTCGCCGCGCTCGGTCTGCAGGCTCTCGAATCGGCCGTTGAACTCGTTGAGCAGTCCGTGCAGCTTGCCGTGCAGGGCGTTGATGGACCGTACGACCTGGGCGAACTCGTCGTTGCGGCCGGTGTAGCGGACCGGTTCGGCGTTGTCGGGCTCAGTGGCGAGGCGGGCGGCGCCGATCCGCAGGACGGCGAGCGGCTGGGTGAGAGTGCGGGCCACGGCGGTGGAGACGCCGACGGCGATCAGCAGGCAGCCGCCGAGCAGCGCGATCCGCAGTTCGAGCGCGGTGACGTCGTCGTCGCGGAGCTGCTCCAGGTGCTGGACCTGTGCGGTGCCGAGGGCGGATTCGACGCCCCGCATCCGGTCGATCCGGGCGGAGAGGGCCGCCTCGACCTTCTTGCTGCTGGTCCGCTGGTCGGACTCGGACAGCTCGGGCCGGTCGGTGAGGGAGTTGAGGTACTTCTCCGCGCTGTTGACCTCGGGCCCGGTGACGGTGGACGACAGCTTGTCGCGGGCGGTGGAGCCCGCGGCCTGGTCGAAGTCGGCGAGCGAGGCGAGTTCGCGGACCCGGGCCTGCTGGGCGGCGGCGCTCAGCTCGTCACGGGTGCGGTCGTCCTTGCTGCTGCCCAGGTCCTGGGTCTGGACGGGCAGTCCGGTGATCGGGTCGATCTGCGGGGTCGTGGTGGTACGGGGTACGGCGAGCGCGGCGAGGAGCAGCCCGCGGGTGGCGGAGGCCTGCTCGGTGGCCCGGCCGAGGGCGAGCGGGGCGCGGGTGGCCTCGGCGGCGCGCGGCGGGGTCTTCTCGGCGAGTTCCTCGGCGAGGTCGAGGAGCTTGGCGATGACCTCGGAGTACGCCTCATGGGCGGCCAGCGCCGTGCCCTTGCCGCTGAGCGCGTCGCGGCGCAGGGAGGGGATGGTGGAGAGATCGCGGCGCAGTGCGGCCGGGGCCGCGTCCCTGATCTCGTCCACCCGCTGGTCGACGCGGGCGCTGCGGCTGCCGGGGTCGCCCTTGCCCTCTCCCGCCGGGCCGGACTCCTCGTCGCGGCCGGCCGCAATGTAGGTGGTGACCTCGTCACGTTCGTCGGCGAGGGCGTGGGCCAGCGCGATGGCCTGCTGGTTCAGCTCGGCGAGGGTGACCAGCCGCTGCGAGTCGTTCAGGTCGGCGGAGGCGCTGAGGGCCGCGGGCGTACCCGCGGCGATGACGGTGATACCGACGACCGCGACGCCGGCGACCAGCCGGCTGCGTACCCGCACCGTGCGACGGGTGCCCCCGCTCTCGGCGGGTGCCGGAGGCGTCACCCCGGAACCGCTGTGCCTACTGCCCTTGCTCCGAGGCCGCTTCTTCTGCACCGGTGCTCGCAATCTTGACTCGTCCGCCCTTGAAGCAGAGGTGACGCACGGTCACATATGAACGAGCGCCCCCGACCGCTGGTACGGCTTCTGACCATTCCAGTGCTTTTGAGAGGGGGGCGCGCATCAACCACTCCGCCACCTGAACGAGTGAACATCACTCCGGAGTTGACGAACAAGTCTCCCCTCGGAGTGCGCCCGGCACACCTGACCCGTCGGCTGGAACTTCCGCCCGGGCTTTGGCAAGATGCCCGCCCGCACGCCGTACGGAGCCATTCCTTCCGCCCCTGACATCCGCCTGACCTGCCGGTACAGGCCAACACCGGACCGTGCAGGGCTCGTGAAGGCATCGTGCAGACTGGCTGTATGCGCATGGCACTCGCGACCGCCCCCGGCAGCCCCGAACGCCCGAACGAGGACTGGGCCGCGACCGCCCTGCCCGCTTCCGGCCAGGGTGGGACGCTGATCCTGCTCGACGGAGTGACTCCGCCACCGGGTGACGACGGTTGTGTGCACTCGGTCCCCTGGTTCACCGCACGACTGGGTGGCGCACTGGTCGAACTGTCTGGTTCGCGACGGGATCTGACCCTCCAGGAGATTCTGGCCGAGTCCATCCGGCGCACCGCCGGCGCACACCGCTCCACGTGTGACCTTTCTCACGTACGCACACCGCAGGCGACGGTCGTCCTGGCGCGCTGGGACGAACGCGAGGTCGAACACCTGGTGCTCTCCGATTCCGTACTGCTGTTCGAGGCTCCCGACGGGACGGTGCGCCCCCTCCTCGACGACCGGCTGGACCGCCTGCCGCCGGGCTCGCTGGCCAGTGACGCGATCGCCGACGCCACGGTGCGGAACAAGGAGGGCGGCTTCTTCACGGCCGCCGCCGATCCCACGGTGGCGGCCCGCGCGGTCACCGGACGCACCCCGCTCGGCCGGGTGCGGGCGCTGGCCGCGATGACCGACGGGGCGGCCCGCTGGACGGAGATGTTCCGCGAGGGCGACTGGGCGGACTGCCTCGGGGTGCTCCACAAGGAGGGGCCCCAGGGGCTGATCGACCGGGTCAGGGCGCTGGAGGACGCCGACACGGAACGCACTTTTCTGCGCCGCGGCAAGACGCATGACGACGCGACGGCGGTCTACGCGCTGCTGTGACGGGGACGGGTACGGGGACGGGGAACGGAGCTGGGCACGAGGACGGAGCCGGGGCCGGAGTCGATGTGGAGCCCGAACCGGGGCCGGTGTGGAGCCCGAGCTGGGACCGAAGTCCGAGCCGGGGCCGATGTGGAGCCCGAACCGGGGCCGGCATGGAGCCCGAGCTGGGACCGAAGTCCGAGCCGAGGCCGGTGTGGAGCCCGAGCCCGAACCGGGGCCGGGGCCAGGGCCAGGGCCGGGTGTCAGTCCTCCGCGCGGGCGTTCAAGTGGTGCAGCAAACGGGCCAGTTCGGCCACCTCGGCCCGGTCCCAGTCGGCGAGCTTGCGCACATAGCGGTCGCGGCGGGCGTCGCGGACGCTGCGGTAGCGGGCCAGCCCCTCGGCGGTGAGGTGAACGAGAAAGGCCCGGCCGTCGGCCGGGTCGGGCTCGCGTGCCACCAGTCCGAGGTTCTCCAGGGCCCGCAGTTGACGGCTCATCGTCGCCTTGCCGACCCCGAAGTAGGCCGCGAGATCGGTGGCCCGCTGCCGCCCGGCCGACTCCAGTCGTACGAGAAGTCCGTAGGCGGCGGCCTCCAGTTCGGGGTGGACCTCGCGCGCCATTTCGCCGGAGTTGGCCCGCGCCCGGCGCAGAAAAACGGCCAACTCCCGCTCCAAGGCAAGGAATGCGTGGTCCACACCACTTTCTCCGGTCGCGCCGGGTTCACTACCGCTTTCGCTCCCGTGCACGTCAACACCCCTCATGAGCTTTCCTGCCGCTGAAAGTTTCTTTCGCCGCTGGTCATCGCCGCAGCTCGGCCAGTATTTCGCAGGCGTAGACCAACGGCGGCTCCCAGGCCCTCTTCCGCAGCACGGGTCTACGTGCGTAGCTTCTTGCATGGCATGTTCACACCATGTCATGCCGACAGGGGTACCCCCCGTGCCCCTGGGATCAGCACGTCCCCCCACCAAGGCCTCGGAGGCACTCACATGCCGGTGCTCAGATCCGCTTCCAGAACATCCCGCCGCTCGCGCCTCGCAGCAGCCGGGACCCTGCTCGCAGCCCTCTCCCTCCTCCTCACCCTGCCCGGCGCGGCGAGCGCCGCGGGCACCCACGACACCGCCACGGCGGCCAAGAAGCCCGCCCGGGGCACGGCCACGATGGGCATGGGCGTCATCGCCCACGACGGCCAGGGCGGACTGCCGGGCGAAACCCTCGCCGCCCAGACCGAAGGCGTCGACGTCGCCAGCTATCAGGGCAACGTCGACTGGACAACCCTCTGGAACAGCGGCGTGAAGTTCGCCTACACCAAGGCGACCGAGGGGACGTACTACACGAACCCCTACTTCGCTCAGCAGTACAACGGCTCGTACAACGTCGGCATGATCCGGGGCGCGTACCACTTCGCGACCCCCGACACCACGAGCGGTGCCACCCAGGCCAACTACTTCGTGGACCACGGGGGCGGCTGGTCACGGGACGGCAAGACGCTGCCCGGCGTCCTGGACATCGAGTGGAACCCGTACGGCGCCCAGTGCTACGGCAAGACCCAGGCCGGCATGGTCTCCTGGATCCGCGACTTCGTGAACACCTACAAGGCACGCACGGGACGTGACGCGGTCATCTACACCGCGACCAGCTGGTGGCAGACCTGCACCGGTAACAATTCGAGCTTCGGCACCACCAACCCGCTATGGGTGGCCCGCTACAGCTCCACCGTCGGCGAACTCCCGGCCGGCTGGGGCTACTACACGATCTGGCAGTACACCTCGTCCGGCCCTTACGTAGGCGACCACAACCACTTCAACGGCGCCCTCGACCGCGTGCAGGCGCTCGCCAACGGCTGAGCCCGCCCCGCCCCGCCGCGCCGGACACCCCGTCGCACGGCCGAGCCCCCGGTGACGCACCAAGTCACCGGGGGCTCTAGCCTGTTCACGCCCCTGACCAGGAACTTCACTCTCCGAGCTGAACCCAACCCCCTATACACCTGGTGTATACCCCGTGTGTATAGTCCTCCTCTGCCGCACATCGCGTGCCTTGTTCAGCCACGGAGGAGTGACCCGCCTTGTCCATGAAGACGAAGTCGATCGGTACGGGGTTGGCCGCCGCCCTTGTGACGGCCCTCACCCTGACGCTGAGCGGCTGCTCCATGCAGACCACCGCGCCGGCCTCGGCGCGCGGCGACGCGGGCTCCGACGCCAAGGGCTCCTTCGGCCCGGTGGACTGCCGCAAGGCGAAGTGCATAGCGCTGACGTTCGACGCGGGACCGGGCGAGAACACCCCGCACCTGCTGGACATCCTCAAGGAGAAGAAGGTGCACGCGACCTTCTTCCTGCTCGGCAAGAACCACGTCAAGAAGTACCCCGACACCGTGCGCAGGCTCGCCGCCGAGGGGCACGAGGTGGCCAACCACACCTGGACCCACCAGATCCTGACGGACAGGAAGCCCGCCGATATACGTGCCGAGTTGGAGAAGACGCAGGACGCGATAGCGGAGATCACGGGCAAGAAGCCGCGTCTGATGCGGCCGCCGCAGGGCCGCACCGACGACACCGTCTCCGACATCAGCAAGGACCTGGGGCTCTCCCAGATCCTGTGGAGCGCCACCGCCAAGGACTACTCCACGAACGACTCGGCGCTGATCAAGAAGCGCATCCTGGACCAGGCGAGCAAGGACGGCGTCATCCTGCTGCACGACATCTACAAGGGGACGGTGCCCGCCGTGCCCGGCATCATCGACGCGCTGAAGAAGCAGGGCTACACCTTCGTCACCGTCCCGCAGCTGATGGCACCCGCCGAGCCGGTCCCGGGGACCATCTACCGCCCCTGATCCGCGGGGCACGGAACGTGAGGACCCCCGGCGCAGGGGCGCCGGGGGTCCCGTCGGATGCCGAACCTTGGTGCTGTCAGCCGAAGTTGCCCGCGGCCCGCTCCCGTGCCACCAGGTCGGTCCAGCCGGTGGTGCCGTCGATCCACACCACCCGCTCACCACTCTCGGCCGCCGGGTACGACTGCTCACCGCGGTTGCACGAGACCCGCCGGACGTCCGTCACGCCGTGGCCGCTACGCCGCGGCCGGGATCCTCTCCTCGGGCCTGGCCGCGGAGACCGGGGCGAGGGCGATCTCCAGCACCTGGCGCACATCCGTCACGGGGTGGACCTCCAAGGTGTCCAGGACCTCGGCCGGGACATCGTCCAGGTCCGCCTCGTTCCGCTTCGGGATCACCACGGTCGTGATTCCGGCCCGGTGCGCGGCCAGCAGCTTCTGCTTCAGGCCGCCGATCGGCAACACCCGCCCGGTCAGCGAGACTTCACCGGTCATCGCCACATCCGTACGGACCAGTCGTCCGGAGAGCAGCGAGGCCAGCGCCGTCGTCATCGTGATGCCGGCGCTCGGGCCGTCCTTCGGGACCGCGCCCGCCGGGAAGTGGATGTGCACGCCGCGGTCCTTCAGATCCGCGACCGGCAGCTCCAGCTCCGCGCCGTGCGACCGCAGGAAGCTCAGCGCGATCTGCGCGGACTCCTTCATGACGTCGCCGAGCTGGCCGGTGAGGGTCAGTCCGGACCCCCCGGTCTCCGGGTCGGCCAGCGACGCCTCCACGAACAGCACGTCGCCGCCCGCGCCGGTCACCGCGAGCCCGGTGGCCACGCCCGGCACCGCGGTGCGGCGCTCGGCCGGGTCCTGGGCGGACTCGGGGACGTGGTGCGGCCGTCCGATCAGACCGCGCAGATCCGCCTCGGTGACCGTGAACGGGATCTCGCGTTCGCCCAGTTCGTGCTGGGCCGCGACCTTGCGGAGCAGCCTGGCGACGGCCCGCTCCAGGTTGCGCACGCCCGCCTCGCGGGTGTACTCGCCGGCCAGCTTGCGCAGCGCGGACTCGTCGAGCGTCACCTCGTCCTTCGCCAGACCGGCCCGCTCCAACTGGCGCGGGAGCAGGTGGTCACGGGCGATGACGACCTTCTCGTCCTCGGTGTAGCCGTCGAGCCTGACCAGTTCCATCCGGTCGAGCAGGGCTTCCGGGATGGCTTCGAGCACATTGGCCGTGGCCAGGAAGACGACGTCGCTGAGGTCGAGTTCCACTTCCAGGTAGTGGTCGCGGAAGGTGTGGTTCTGCGCCGGGTCGAGGACTTCGAGCAGGGCGGCCGCCGGGTCGCCCCGGAAGTCGGAGCCGACCTTGTCGATCTCGTCGAGCAGGACGACCGGGTTCATCGAACCGGCCTCCTTGATGGCCCGGACGATACGCCCCGGCAGGGCGCCGACGTATGTGCGCCGGTGGCCGCGGATCTCCGCCTCGTCCCGTACCCCGCCGAGCGCGACGCGGACGAACTTGCGGCCCATGGCGTGCGCGACGGATTCACCGAGCGAGGTCTTGCCCACGCCCGGCGGCCCCACCAGCGCCAGCACGGCACCGCCGCGCCGCCCGCCGACGACGCCCAGGCCGCGGTCGGCACGCCGCTTACGGACCGCCAGGTACTCGGTGATCCGCTCCTTCACGTCCTGCAGGCCCGCGTGCTCGGCGTCGAGGATCCGCTGGGCGCCGCGGATGTCGTACGCGTCCTCGGTCCGCTCCGTCCACGGCAGTTCGAGGACGGTGTCGAGCCAGGTCCTGATCCAGGAGCCCTCGGGACTCTGGTCGGAGGAACGCTCCAGCTTGTCGACCTCCTTGAGCGCGGCCTCACGGACGTGCTCGGGAAGGTCGGCGGCCTCGACGCGCGCCCGGTAGTCGTCGGACTCGTCCTCCGGGTCCCCGTTGAGTTCGGCGAGCTCCTTGCGTACGGCGTCGAGCTGGCGCCGCAGCAGGAATTCGCGCTGCTGCTTGTCGACGCCCTGCTGGACGTCCTTGGCGATGGACTCGGCGACGTCCTGCTCGGCGAGGTGTTCACCGAGCCACTGGATGGCGAGCTTCAGCCGGGCGACCGCGTCGACGGTCTCCAGGAGCTGCACCTTCTGGGTGATGGTGAGGAAGGGCGAGTAACCGGAATTGTCGGCGAGCGCGGAGATGTCCTCGATCTGCTGGACCCGGTCCACGACCTGCCAGGCGCCGCGCTTCCTCAGCCAGCTGGTGGCGAGCGCCTTGTACTCCTTGACCAGCTCGGCGGCGGCCCCGGGGAGCGGGTCGGGGACGGCCTCGTCGACCCGTGTCCCCTCCACCCAGAGCGCCCCGCCCGGGCCGCTGGTCCCGGCCCCGATCCGGACCCGGCCACGGCCGCGGATGAGCGCGCCCGGATCCCCGTCCGAAAGCCGTCCGACCTGTTCGACGGTGCCGATGACACCGGTGCCGGTGTAGGTCCCGTCGACCCGTGGCACAAGCAGCACCTCGGGCTTGCCGCCGCCCTCGCGGGCTGCGGCCTGTGCGGCTTCCACGGCGGCACGTACATCGGTGTCGGACAGGTCCAGAGGCACCACCATTCCGGGCAGCACGACCTCGTCGTCGAGCGGCAGCACGGGCAGGGCGAGCGGAGTGACCGCATCGGACTCGGTAGCCATGATCTCCCCTTCGGCAGTCAAGTTGAGCTATGCAGACTCAATGCTTGTGAGCCGCTCGTTGTTCCCTCGCAGTGTTCGCTGTGAGCGATCAGCTGAACACTGTGCTGTGCGCACGCCCGGCAGGCCGGGTCCGGTCCTGCGTGCATGCACGCAACGGTGCAGAGTGACCGCATGAACGACGACGTCGGCGACAGTGGCGGCCGGGGGCTGAGTCCGGACGGGACGATCCGGCGGGAGGGCTCGCTGAGCCGGGTGCCTGCGGTGTTCGCCCCTGTGGTGGGGGCGGCCCGCGCCCGGATCACCGAGACGTTCGACGGCGCACGGCTGCGCAGCGCGTACATCTACGGCAGCATTCCGCGCGGCACGGCCGTTCCGGGCGTCTCCGACCTGGACCTGCTGCTCGCCCTGCGCGCCGAGCCCACCGAGGCCGACCGGGCGACGGCCCGGGCCGTCGAGGTCGAGCTGGACGGCTCGTTCGACCAGATCGACGGTGTCGGCGTCCTCCTGGTCGCCGCCGACTCCGTCACGAGTGAACTCGAACGCAACGACCTCGGCTTCTTCCTCGCCTGCCTCTGCACCCCGCTGCTGGGCGAGGACCTCGCGGCGCGGCTGCCGCGCTACCGCCCCACCCCGCTGCTCGCCCGGGAGACCAACGGGGACCTCCATCTCTCGCTCCCCCGCTGGCGGCGACGGGCCGCCGAGGCCACCACGGACGCCGAACGCCGAAACCTCGGCCGGGGCGCCGCCCGGCGCATCGTCCGGTCGGGCTTCACGCTTGTCATGCCGCGTTGGGGCGGCTGGACCAGCGACCTGGCCGAGTCCGCCGAGGTGTTCGCCGGTTACTACCCGGACCACCCGGAGCGGGGCGAACAGATGCGGATGGCCGCGCGCACGGGGCGTACCCCGTCCGCCGACCCGGCCGTTCTCGCGATGCTCATCGACGACCTGGCGCCCTGGCTGGCAACCGAGTACCTCGCGGTGCACGGCGAGAAGGCCCCACGTCCCTGACCCCCGCATCCCCGATCGCCGAGCCCCGGGCCGCTCCGGCCCTGCGCAGCAGTGGCCAGCAGGCCACGCCGAGCAGCAGCGCCAGGAGATGCCCCCAGTTGGCGAGGGGGCTACTGAGCTCGAACAGATCACGCAGCAGCATCGCGCCGACCCCACCGAGCAACAGCACCCGCAGCCACGGCGTGAGCAGCCCGGCGAGCGCGCCCACGCTCGCCATCAGTCCGAAGCTGATGCCGTAGTCGAGCCGGTGCAGCGAGGACTCCGGCAGATGACCGGCCACCACCGACAGCCCGACCGGGATCTCCGTGCCGAGCGTCGCCACGACATGCCCGAGCAGGAACACCCCGGCGGTGCGCCATCCGCCGATGCGGCGTTCCAGCGCGGTCAGCACGAGAGCGAAGCCGAAGACGTACGGGGAGCCGAGCCCGCCGACGACCCACAGCGCGCTGGCGGCCAGGACGAGCAGCGGGATTTCGCCGAGATGCGCGACGTCCGTGCTCGATTCGCGCAGCACGGCGGAGACGATGGCCGGATCGGCGTACTCCATGAAGAGGGACGTCGCGACGAGCACCAGCAGATACCCGGAGGTGAACGGTGTCCCCAGGGGCGTCGGCAGCAGCCGCAGCCACCGGCGGGCCCCGCGGATCCTGCGGGTCCTCTGGGCCTCGCGGGCCGGAGGGGCGGCGCTCTCGTCCGTACGGCGCTGACACGGTATGGCGTCGAGCAGTGGTGCCTCGAGGTGTTCTTCCCGAACCGCACTGTCCGTACCCTGATGCACCGCGCGAGGCCCCTTTCCGTACAAGTTCCGTACAAGCCCCCTGAAACAACATCCCACCCTCCGTGATCGTCCCCCACGCCGTCTATGGCCTGAGCCACATGAGCGACGTATGAACCGACCCGGGCCCGGTGCCCGATAGAGGGGTGTGAGTTTGTTGCGCCCCTCGGGGGAGGACCGAAATGACGACGACGCCCTGCTGCGCGCCGTCGCACAGGGGGACACCGCGGCCCTGGCGACGCTCTACGACCGGCACGCGGGCTGGCTGCTCGCCCGGCTGAGCAGGCGGTGCCCGGACCCCGAGACCGTACGGGAAGTCCTCCAGGACACCTTCGTGACCGCCTGGCGCTCCGCCGGCTCGCACCGCGGCGCGCGGATCGGCGGCTGGCTCTGGGTGATCGCCTCGCGCCGGCTGGTGGACGCCCAGCGGGTCCATGCCCGCACCGATCTCGCCGCGCAGGCCGAGCGGGCCGGGAGCAAGGAGTGGGCGGCCGCGGTGCCGTCCGCCGAGGAGCGGGTGCTGGCCGGTCTGGAGTACGGGGACGTGGGCGCCGCACTCGACCGGATCTCGCCCGAGCTGCGCGAGGTCCTGCGCGCGACGGTCATCGACGGACTCACGACCCGCGAGACGGCCCGGCTCCTCGGCATACCGGAAGGCACGGTCAAGACCCGGGCGATGCGGGCCAGACGCGAATTGCGCACCGCGCTGGAACTGCTGGCTCCGGAAACCGGACCCCTGGGAGGCACGGCATGACGGGAGGCGACGGCATGAGGAGAGGCAGCGGACCGCCCCACTGGCACGTGGGCGACGAACTGGCCGGGCGGTACGCCGCCGGTTCGGCGGCGGAGACGGAGGCGTGGTCCCTGGAGAAGCACGTGGAGGCGTGCGAGGGGTGCGCGACACGGGTCTCGGCGGCGGTACGGGCGCGGCGCGAGCCGGCGGCACTGCTGGACGGAGTGCGGGCGGGGATGCTGGCGGCGGTCGCTTCGGAGGTGCGTCCGGAGAGGGGGCCCGTCCGGGGCGGCGCGGACGTTCCGGGGCAGGGGTTTGCCCGGACGGACACGGACGTTCCGAACAATCCGAACAAGAGGCCCGCCCGAAGCAGCACCCACGCCCCGGACAGCAGGCCCGCCCGAAGCAACGCGAACGCTCCCGACAGCAGGCCCGCCCGAAGCAACGCGAACGCTCCGGACAGGAGACCCGCCCCGAGCCGTCGCGTCCGCTTCCCCGCCTCCGTCTCCGCGTCCGCCTGGCGCACCGGGCGTCTGCTGTGGGCCGCCGGGCCGGCGCTGCGCGGTGCGTGGCTGCTGGCGCTGGTGCTGGTGGCCGTCGGGGCCCTCGCTCTGGCGTACGGGGCCGGGCTCGGCGCGGCCACGCGGCCGCTGCTCCTCGTCATCGCGCCGGTACTGCCGCTCGCCGGGGTCGTCGTCTCCTACGGACGGCACTCCGACCCGATGCACGAGATCGTCGCCGCCACCCCGTCCGGCGGGCTCCGGCTGCTGCTGACCAGGACCGCCGCGGTGCTCGGCGCGAGCATTCCGGCGCTCACCCTCGCCGGGGCCGCGCTGCCCCCGTCCACCGCCGGGCCCGGCCCCGCGGCCTGGCTGCTGCCGGGGCTGGCGATGACACTGGCGGCGCTCGCCCTCGGCTCGTACGTCGGCTGCCGCAACGGCGCCTCGACCGTCGCCGTGGCGTGGGCGGCCGCCGTGCTCCTGCCCGCCTTCGCCACCTCCTCCACGCCGCGGATCGCCGCCCCGGCGGCCGAGGCCATGCGGTACTTCGCGGGGCCCGCCGCACAGGGCGGCTGGGCGGCCGGGGCGCTGGCATGCGCCGTGCTGCTCGCCGTGCGCCGTAGATCTTTCGACCATCTGGAGACGTTGTGAGCGTGAACGCATGAGCGACACCACTGTCATGAGCACCGTCACGGTCAGGGGACTGACCGTCCGGCACCGCAGAACGGCCGCGCTCGACGCCGTCGATCTCGATTTCGCCCCCGGTGTGCACGGGCTCCTCGGACCGAACGGGGCAGGCAAGACCTCGCTGATCCGAGTGCTCGCGACGGTCGCCGCGCCGTCCGGCGGCCGGGTGGAGCTGTTCGGCAACGAGGTCGGCGCGAAGTCCGACCACCGCAGCCGGGCGGCGGTCCGGCGCAGGCTCGGCTACCTGCCGCAGGAGTTCGGGTACTACCCGGGCTTCACCGTCCGCGAGTTCGTCGCCTATGTGGCCTGGCTCAAGGAGATGGACGCGGCGGCGGCCCCGGAGGCCGTGGAGCGCGCGGTGGACCGGGTGGGTCTGACCGACCGGATAGACGTCGGGGTGAAGACCCTGTCGGGTGGCATGGTGCGGCGGGTCGGCATCGCCCAGGCGATCGTCAACGATCCGGACCTGCTGTTGCTCGACGAGCCGACCGCCGGTCTCGATCCCGAGCAGCGGGTCGAATTCCGGGCGCTGATACGGGAGCTGGGCAGCACGTCCACCGTGATCGTCTCGACCCACCTGGTCGAGGACGTCGCCGCCGCCTGCACCGATGTGACGCTGATCGAAGCGGGGCGGATCGCGTACCGGGGCACGACGCGGGAGCTGACGGCTCTCGGCGGCGAGGACACCGGACCGGAGGGGCCGGACGGCAACCCGATCGAGCGCGGCTACACCGCCGCCCTCCGGGCGCACCGGTCGGCGGTGGCACACCGATGACCGACGCCAGAACACCCGTACGCCGTCCGGCGCACGCCGCGCTACTGGCCGAGCTCCGGCACGGGATCGCCCCATGGACCGGGCTCGCACTCGCCCTCACCGTCCTCGTTCCGCTGTGGGGCAAGGCTCCCCAGTGGCAGGGCAGCTGGGGGGAGACGCAGATCCAGCTGCACTCTGCAACGGCGCTGCTCGGCGGTCCACTCGTCGCCGCGGCAGCCTGCTGGCAGGGCGGCCGGGAACACCGCCGCCGCACCGCCGAGCTGCTGCTCTCGGTGCCGCGTGGCCGGCTCGCGCAGGTGACGACGGCCGCGGCGCCGGTCGTGCTGTGGGCGGCGGCCGGGTATCTGGTCGCGCTGGCCGCGGCGTTCGCGGCGACCGCCCCGTACACGGGGGCCGGCAGCCCGTCCGTCTCGATCGTCGCCGCGGATCTCGGCTTCCTGATGTCCATCGGCTTCGTGGGCTTCGTCGTAGGCAGGCTGGTGCGCTGGCGGCTGATCGCTCCGGTGTCGGCGGTGTGCGCGTACGTCGTCCTGGGGTTCCCGGGCTATCTGGACGCGACAGCCCGATTCCTGAGCCCGGCACAGGAGGTCATCCTGGACGGACACGTACCGGTGTGGTGGTTCGCCCCGGTTCTGGTGGCGTGGACGGGCGGTATCGCCGCCACCGTGCTCCTCGGGTACGCGGCGCGGCGGCGCCACCTGGCCGTCGTTCCGCTCGCCCTGGCGATCGCGGCCGGAACGCTGATCGCACACACCGGCGAGGACCTGTTCCGGGACGATCCCGCCGTGGCGCGCAGGGTCTGCACGAAGGCCGCCCCCGGTACACCGCAGATCTGCGTGAGGGCCGACGACGCCCCGGTGCTCCCCCAGGCGTCCGAGGCGTTGCGGGGGATGTTCTCGCGGCTGGAGCGAGTCCCGGGCGCACCGGTCAGATACGTGGACAACGGGTCCGCCCCGAAGGACGGCGAAGCCGCTCTCGCATACGTGAGACGTGGCTGGGGCATCACCCGGAACCGGCTGACCGATCCCCACAGGTATGTCGAGGAAACCGCCCTCGGTCTGGTGAACCGCGACTGCTCGGCCGGCACGGACGAGAAGGGCCGGAAGGAGGGTGAGCGGATGGCACGCACGGCTGACGCGGTCATCAGCTGGCTGAGCGGCGAGGACTCTTCGCGGCATCCGGACTTGCGCCAACTCGCCCGCCTCGAAGCCATGCCGGACGCCGAGCGCAAGGTCTGGCTCGGCCGTTTCCTGGCCGTCCCGGCGGACTGCACGCCCGCGGAGGTCCCGGTCCTGTGAGCCATCGGCCGATCCACACCGCACCGCGCGTCCCCGTCCTCTATATCCGCTCCCGCGCCCTCCCCCTCACCGCCGTCGCCCTGGCCGGCATCGTTCTCGTGGCCGCCGGCGCGGCCCACTGGCTGGAAACCAGGCCGTACTTCGACCACACCGCCCGCATCCCGGTCGTCGTGCTGGCCCCGCTGCTCGCCTCCGCCGCGATCGGCACCAGCCTGCACGCGCACAGCGACGAGCTGGACCGGACCGCCGTACGCCGCTGGTGGCCGCGCCGGCTGCTGCACCTGCTGATCCTGACCGTGCTGACGACCGGGGCGCTCGCGTCGGCGGTCCCGGGGCACCCGGAGGCGTTCGGCGGGCCGGCCATGGTGCGCAACGTGCTCGGCGCGACCGGGGTGGCCGCGGCCTCCGCCGCGCTGATCGGTGCCCGGCTGAGCTGGCTGCCGATGACGGTCTACGGCGGCGCCGTCTATCTGGCGGCGCCCCGCGCCCACGGCGGCGCGGCGGCGGTGTGGGCCTGGCCGATGCAGCCGGGCCCACAGGCCGGGGCGTGGGCGGTGGCCCTGACGGCGTACGCGGTCGGGGCGGCCCTCCTCGCGGTGCGCGGCGCACGCCCGGAGGGCGCGTAACGCGCGACGACGCACGCCCCCCGGACAGACGGAACGGTCGGATGGATCGGACAACCAGCCGACCTCCGGCCGCACCGACCGGCCGGGTCGGACGGATCCGGCAATCCATTGGCCTCCGGCCGCGCCGACCGGCCAGGATGGCGGGGACCGTGTCCGTCCACCGCATCCGTCATCCACCGGAGACCCGCACCATGCCCGAAATCCACGGCCCCGCGTTCCACAGCCCCGTGATCCACGGCCTCGACACCCTCGCCCCCGTCACGCTCGACCGCCGGGAAGGCCCGTACGGCGAGGTCGTCCTGCGGGAGCGGGGTGACGACTTCGAGATCATCGCCAACGGATGCTTCCTCATGGACACCTCGGACGGGCGGTCCGAGCGGCTGCTGATCGACGCGGCGCTGGCCGCGCTGCCCGCGGGCCGGACGGCGCCGTCGGTGCTCATCGGAGGGCTCGGGGTCGGGTTCTCGCTCGTGCGGGCCGCCGCCGAGCCGCGGTGGGGGCGGATCACCGTCGTCGAACGGGAGCAGGCGATCGTGGACTGGCACCGGGAGGGGCCGCTGGCAAGGATCTCCGGTGCGGCGCTCACCGATCCGCGGACCTCGATCCTGACGACGGATCTCGTCGCGTATCTGCGCACGACTACGGACCGTTACGACGCCCTGTGTCTGGACATCGACAACGGGCCGGACTGGACCGTGACCGAGGACAACACGAGCCTGTACTCCCCCGCCGGTCTGGCGGACTGCCGGGAGCGGCTGGCGCCGGGCGGCGTTCTCGCGGTCTGGTCCGCACAGCCCTCCGCCAACTTCGAACAGAGCCTGCGGAATGCCGGATTCGGTGAGGTAAGGACCGAAGAGATCCGTGTTGCCCGAGGTGTTCCCGACGTGGTGCATCTCGCACTTCGGACAGGCTGAGAGCCCCCGCCGGGTATCCACAGCCCCCGGACGCCCGGGGCCAAGCGCCACAAGGCCGACACTCCGCCACTTCGTCGCACCCAAGCCGTTACACCCTGCGTAGCCGAGAGCAGTCCGCTGCCTTTACGCTGCTGACCGGTGACGGGATCACCCATGACATCCACAAGCGAAGACCGTGCCTCCGGGGGAATGGCCCCCGTGAGAACGGGCAGGGGCGGGGCGATGGAACAGACACACACCACCCACAACGGTGTCGCGGCCACCCCGGGCGCGCAGCGCCGGGTGCTGGTGGTCGAGGACGACGTCACGATCGTCGATGCCATTTCCGCCCGGCTGCGGGCCGAGGGCTTTCTGGTGCAGACCGCACTCGACGGGCCTGCGGCCGTGGACGCGGCCGAGGCGTGGCAGCCCGATCTGATGGTGCTCGACATCATGCTCCCCGGCTTCGACGGCCTGGAGGTCTGCCGCCGTGTGCAGGCCCAGCGGCCGGTGCCGGTGCTGATGCTGACCGCCAGGGACGACGAGACCGACATGCTGGTCGGCCTCGGGGTCGGTGCCGACGACTACATGACCAAGCCGTTCTCGATGCGCGAGCTGGCGGCCCGGGTGCATGTCCTGCTGCGCCGGGTCGAGCGTGCGGCGCTGGCCGCGGTCACTCCGCGCAGCGGCATACTGCGCCTCGGTGAGCTGGAGATCGATCACGCGCAGCGCCGGGTCCGGGTGCGCGCCGATGACGTCCACCTCACGCCGACCGAGTTCGATCTGCTGGTCTGTCTGGCCAATACGCCGCGCGCGGTGCTCTCCCGGGAGCAGCTGCTGGCCGAGGTCTGGGACTGGGCGGACGCCTCCGGCACCCGTACCGTCGACAGCCACATCAAGGCGCTGCGCCGGAAGATCGGCGCGGAGCGGATCCGTACCGTGCACGGCGTCGGCTACGCCCTGGAGACCCCGGCGCCATGACCCGGACCGGTTCCGGACTGCGTCCCTTCTCGGTCAAGGCCAAGCTGGGCACACTCGTGGTGGTCTCGGTGTTCATCACCACCGGGCTGCTGATGGTGGCCGTGCGTACCAGGACGGAGCTGCGCTTCATCACGGTGTTCTCGGTGATCGCGACCCTGCTGATCACCCAGTTCGTGGCGCACGGCCTGACGGCGCCGCTGGACGAGATGACGACCGTGGCCCGGTCGATATCGCACGGCGACTACACCAGACGGGTGAGCGGCGCCGACCGGCGTGACGAGCTCGGCGACCTGGCCCAGACGATCAACCTCATGGCGGACGATCTGGAGGCCGTGGACCGGCACCGCAAGGAGCTGGTGGCCAATGTGTCCCATGAGCTGCGGACACCCATCGCGGCGCTGAGAGCCGTGCTGGAGAACGTCGTGGACGGGGTTTCCTCGGCCGATCCGGAGACCATGCGCACCGCCCTGAAGCAGACCGAGCGGCTCGGCAGGCTGGTGGAGACGCTGCTGGACCTGTCCCGTCTGGACAACGGTGTGGTCACGCTGAAGGCCCGCCGTTTCGAGGTGTGGCCGTATCTCTCGGGCGTGCTGAAGGAGGCGAACCTCGCCGCCTCGCACCGCCGGCTGTCCTCCGGCTCCGGGAACCACACCCGCAAGGACGTCCATCTGCACCTGGACGTGTCGCCGCCCGAGCTGACCGCGCACGCGGACGCGGAACGGCTGCACCAGGTGGTGGCCAACCTCGTCGACAACGCCGTCAAGCACAGCCCGCCGCACGGCCGGGTCACCGTCCTCGCCCGGCGCGGGGCCGGGCCGGAGTCCCTGGCGCTGGAGGTCCTGGACGAGGGTCCGGGCATTCCGGAGTCCGAGCGGCACCGGGTCTTCGAGCGTTTCAACCGCGGTGAGGTGCCGTCCCCGCACGGTCCCGGCAGCGACGGCGGTACGGGCCTGGGCCTGGCGATCGCCCGCTGGGCGGTGGATCTGCACGGCGGCCGCATCGGTGTGGCCGAATCCGCACGCGGCTGCCGCATCCAAGTCACTCTTCCGGGGATCCCGCAACCGCGAGGTTGACATAGGGTTCGAACTGGAAGGGCACGTTCTGCGTGTTCTCTTTCAGGGGTACGGTCCAGGGGGCCGTAGCTGCGGCCCTGCGTACCCGAAGTGCAGCGGAACCATGCTTGTTTCCCGCCATTTCCTGCGCCGAAACCCGCCTTCCGATGTGACTTGCACGACGAAGACCGGCCCGGCCTGCATGGAACGGCTCGGGAGGCGTAGCCTTGATTTCCGCTGTCCATCACCTTGTGAAGCGGAAGAGGGCGGTTGCCGCCGTGTCGTCTCAGTCCCCCAGTAACTCGAGCATCTCGACCGACCAAGCCAGCCCGGGTTCCGACCCGGCTGCGGCTTTCGGCCCCAATGAGTGGCTCGTCGACGAGATCTACCAGCAGTACCTCCAGGACCCCAATTCGGTCGATCGCGCCTGGTGGGACTTCTTCGCCGACTACAAGCCGGGTACGTCCGGCACGGCGGACAAGCCCGTTCCCGGCGCCGCAGCCGCGGGGGCTGCGGTGACCCCGGCCCCGGTCGCTACCGCGCCGACCACCACTCAGGCCCCTCCGGCGCAGGTCCCGGCTCCGGCCGCGAAGGCCCCGGCGCCCGCGGCCCCGGCGCCCGCACAGGCCGCCCCCGCCGTCGCTGCCCCGGCAGCCCCGGCGAAGGCCGCGCCGGCCGCGAAGCCCGCAGAGGTCCCGGTGAAGGCTGCGGCGGCTCCGGCCACCGAGGCCCCGGCCGGCCCGGAGTACGTGACGCTGCGTGGCCCGTCGGCCGCCGTCGCGAAGAACATGAACGCCTCGCTGGAGCTGCCGACGGCCACGTCCGTCCGCGCCGTTCCGGTGAAGCTGCTCTTCGACAACCGCATCGTCATCAACAACCACCTCAAGCGCGCCCGCGGCGGGAAGATCTCCTTCACGCACCTCATCGGGTACGCGATGGTGCAGGCCCTCAAGGCCATGCCGGCGATGAACCACTCCTTCGCGGTGAAGGACGGCAAGCCGACCCTGGTCAAGCCGGAGCACGTCAACCTCGGCCTGGCCATCGACCTGGTGAAGCCGAACGGCGACCGCCAGCTGGTCGTCGCGGCCATCAAGAAGGCCGAGACGCTCAACTTCTTCGAGTTCTGGCAGGCATACGAGGACATCGTCCGCCGCGCCCGCAATGGCAAGCTCGGCATGGACGACTTCACCGGAGTCACCGCCTCGCTGACCAACCCCGGCGGCATCGGCACCGTGCACTCCGTGCCCCGCCTGATGCCCGGCCAGGGCCTCATCATGGGCGTCGGCGCGATGGACTACCCCGCCGAGTTCCAGGGCACCTCGCAGGACACCCTGAACAAGCTGGGCATCTCCAAGGTCATGACGCTGACCTCGACGTACGACCACCGGGTCATCCAGGGCGCCGCCTCCGGCGAGTTCCTGCGGATCGTCGCCCAGCTCCTGCTCGGCGAGAACGAGTTCTACGACGAGATCTTCAAGTCGCTGCGCATCCCGTACGAGCCGGTCCGCTGGCTCACGGACATCGATGCCTCGCACGACAACGACGTGACCAAGGCCGCGCGGGTCTTCGAGCTGATCCACTCCTACCGGGTCCGCGGCCACGTCATGGCCGACACCGACCCGCTGGAGTACCGCCAGCGCAAGCACCCCGACCTGGACATCACCGAGCACGGCCTCACCCTGTGGGACCTGGAGCGGGACTTCGCGGTCGGCGGTTTCGCCGGCAAGTCGATGATGAAGCTCCGCGACATCCTCGGTGTGCTGCGTGAGTCGTACTGCCGCACCACCGGCATCGAGTTCATGCACATCCAGGACCCGAAGCAGCGCAAGTGGCTCCAGGACCGGGTGGAGCGCCCGCGCGCCCAGCAGCCCGAGCGCGAGGAGCAGCTGCGCATCCTGCGCCGGCTGAACGCCGCCGAGGCGTTCGAGACGTTCCTGCAGACCAAGTACGTCGGCCAGAAGCGGTTCTCGCTGGAGGGCGGCGAGTCCGTCATCCCGCTGCTCGACGCGGTCATCGACTCCGCCGCCGAGGCCCGCCTCGACGAGGTCGTCATCGGCATGGCCCACCGCGGCCGGCTGAACGTGCTGGCGAACATCGTCGGCAAGTCGTACGCGCAGATCTTCCGCGAGTTCGAGGGCAACCTCGACCCCCGGTCGATGCACGGCTCGGGCGACGTGAAGTACCACCTGGGCGCCGAGGGCACCTTCACCGGCCTGGACGGCGAGCAGATCAAGGTCTCGCTGGCCGCCAACCCCTCGCACCTGGAGGCGGTCGACCCGGTCCTGGAGGGCATCGCCCGCGCCAAGCAGGACATCATCAACAAGGGCGGCACGGACTTCACCGTCCTGCCCGTCGCGCTCCACGGCGACGCGGCCTTCGCGGGCCAGGGCGTCGTCGCCGAGACGCTCAACATGTCGCAGCTGCGCGGCTACCGCACCGGCGGCACGGTGCACGTGGTGATCAACAACCAGGTCGGCTTCACCGCCGCCCCGGAGTCCTCGCGCTCCTCGATGTACGCCACCGACGTGGCGCGCATGATCGAGGCGCCGATCATCCACGTCAACGGCGACGACCCCGAGGCCGTCGTCCGGGTCGCCCGGCTCGCCTTCGAGTTCCGGCAGGCGTTCAACAAGGACGTCGTGATCGACCTCATCTGCTACCGCCGCCGCGGTCACAACGAGGGCGACAACCCGGAGTTCACCAACCCGCAGATGTACACCCTGATCGACAAGAAGCGCTCGGTGCGCAAGCTCTACACCGAGTCCCTCATCGGTCGCGGCGACATCACGCTGGAAGAGGCCGAGCAGGCGCTCCAGGACTTCCAGGGCCAGCTGGAGAAGGTCTTCGCGGAGGTCCGTGAGGCCACCTCGCTGCCCGCTCCGGCACAGGCCCCCGAGGTCCAGCCCGAGTTCCCGGTCGCCGTGACCACCGCGGTCTCCCAGGAGGTCGTGAAGGTCATCGCGGAGTCCCAGGTCAACATCCCCGACCGGATCACCGTCCACCCCCGCCTGATGCCGCAGATGCAGCGCCGCGCGGCCTCGGTGGAGAACGGCACGATCGACTGGGGCATGGGCGAGACCCTGGCCATCGGTTCGCTGCTGATGGAGGGCACCCCGGTCCGGCTCGCCGGCCAGGACACCCGCCGCGGCACCTTCGGCCAGCGTCACGCGGTCCTCGTCGACCAGGTGACCGGCGAGGACTACACCCCGCTGCTCTACCTCGCCGACGACCAGGCCCGTTACAACGTCTACGACTCGCTGCTCAGCGAGTACGCGGCGATGGGCTTCGAGTACGGCTACTCACTGGCCCGCCCGGAGTCGCTGGTCATCTGGGAAGCCCAGTTCGGTGACTTCGTCAACGGCGCGCAGACCGTCGTCGACGAGTTCATCTCCTCGGCCGAGCAGAAGTGGGGCCAGACCTCGGGCGTCACGCTGCTGCTGCCGCACGGCTACGAGGGCCAGGGCCCGGACCACTCGTCCGCCCGCCCGGAGCGCTTCCTCACGCTGTGCGCGCAGAACAACATGACAGTCGCGATGCCGACCCTGCCGTCGAACTACTTCCACCTCCTGCGGTGGCAGGTGCACAACCCGCACCACAAGCCGCTGATCGTCTTCACCCCGAAGTCGATGCTCCGCCTCAAGGCGGCCGCGTCGAAGGTGGAGGAGTTCACCACCGGCGGCTTCCGCCCGGTGATCGGCGACGACTCGGTGAACCCGAACGACGTCCGCAAGGTCGTCTTCTGCGCCGGCAAGGTCTACTACGACCTGGAGGCCGAGCGTACGAAGCGCGGCGCCACGGATACGGCGATCATCCGCCTGGAGCGCCTGTACCCGCTGCCGGGTGCCGAGCTGCAGGCCGAGATCGCCAAGTACCCGAACGCCGAGAAGTACCTCTGGACCCAGGAGGAGCCGGCCAACCAGGGCGCCTGGCCGTTCATCGCCCTGAACCTGATCGACCACCTGGACCTGGCCGTCGGCGCCGACGTCCCGCACGGTGAGCGCCTGCGCCGCATCTCGCGGCCGCACAGCTCGTCCCCGGCGGTCGGCTCGGCCAAGCGCCACCAGGCCGAGCAGGCCCAGCTGGTCGCCGAGGTCTTCGACGCCTGACCGGTCGCCGTACGCACGAACCCGAAGGGCCCGCTCCCGCGAGATG
>NZ_JBHVFF010000102.1:0-25817 GCF_042801895.1 Streptomyces sp. NPDC057543
CCTCTCGCCTGCGCGAGTGCCCGGCGTGGGAGAAGTCGCACACCCAGGGCACGGTGCCTCGGCCTCCCGGGTTCTCGCCACCATGCAAATCATTCCGCACTCGAAGAACACACGCCCCACCAGAAACTCGCTGAGGTGCGGAAACAGGTCACCGATCAGCTCATCACACCGCACCACGATCCCGGATGACGCTGTGCCGCCGAGACGGAACCCGTTGATCGCTCTCACGGCACGCCGCCCGCGCGCAGGCTGCGAGCGTAAGTGAACCTCACGCGGTGGCTCCCCCTCCACCCCAGTCCCATTCGGCGATCGCGTCGCACATCAGCCGGGCCGCAGTCGACAGATGGCCGGAGGAGGGCCGGCTGTCGATGTCGACCCAGGCGACGGGGACGCGCAGCGCGAAGCGGCGGGCGAATGCCGGGTTGAGGCCGATACCGAAGCCGACGCCGATCAGCTCCTGGATGGCGCCGGGCTCGTCACCCTCGCGGACGATCCGCGGCACCAGGCCGCGTCCGGCGAAGAGCCGCTCCAGCAGCCGCCGCTGCCAATGCCCCTGATGGGTTGCGATGAAGGGCTCGTCGGCGAGCTCGTCGATGCCCACCGAGGCGCGACCGGCCAGCGGATGGCCGAGCGGCACGGCCAGCACCACCGGCTCGTCGAACAGCCGGACCGTCTCCAGCTCCAGGTCGTCGGCGGGGATCGGCTGCGAGGCGACGCACAGGTCGACCTCCTGGGCGCGCAGCCGGGGCCATCTCCTCGACGCTGATCGACCTGCTTGACCTTGACCACCCGTTGCCGCACTCGCCTGTCCCCGTGCAAGCCCGTCTCCCGCGATTCGCGTAGAGCCGCTCCGGCCGCCCCCCAGCTGCACCGACCCGATCCATCCCCGGTCCGGCAATCCCAACGGCACCTCCCGGTTCGGCGCGCCCGGCGGGGCGGCCTTGGAGGTGGCCCGTTGCCAGGCTCCCCGCGTCGTCGGCATCGCGGCCGCGCTCAAGGTCGGCCGCACCGCCAGGTCCGATACATACATCGGCGCGGCCGTCGAGGCATGTCACATTCCAGACGGCTGCGTCGTCGAACCACTGAAACCACAGGGACCGTCGCCAGGGGGCCTGGCCGCGGTCAGAATTCTTGAACCAGTGAGAATCCGAGATTCCGCACCGAAGGGAAGGGACGGGAGATGCCTACGCAACGCGAAGTGGACGAAACCATGATTCGGCAGCACCTCGACAAGATCGTCGAAGGGATCCGAGCCAAGGATCTTGAGGGCCTGAAGAAGCTCTACGCGACGGACGTCGTGTCCTTCGATGTCGAACCGCCGCTGCAGCATGTAGGGGTAGAGGCGAAATCGAGGAACTGGGCGAAGGCGTTCACGTTCTTCCAGGATGTGAGTTATGAGATTCGCGACCTGGCAGTCACCGTGGGCGGTGACGTGGCATTCGGGCACTGCTTCGGTCGGCTCAGCGGCACGCTGAGGAACGGGACGGAGACGAGCGGAATGTGGGTCCGGGGCACTTTCTGCTTCCGGAAGATCGACGGCAACTGGCTGATCGCACACGACCAGGCTTCTCTGCCGTTCGATGTGGCGAGCGGCAGGGGTGTGATCGACCTCGAGCCCTGACGAGCCGCAGAAGTTCGGTACATTGCCCGGCGGCGCTGCTTGTCGAGCCTCTGACCTGGTTTCGCGGGTGGCCCTGGAGTCGGCCCGCTGAGGGAAGGGCCGCTACGTACCGGTAACGGCCCTTCTCCTGCAGACGCGGTTCAGCCGGTGGTGGCGTCGTCCTGCCCCGAAGTGCGGGCGCCGCGCCGCAACTGGAGCGGTGGCTGTCCGGGCCGCCGACGGTGTCGATCAGTACCTACATCTCCCGTACGACGTCCTCGACGACGACCTGGACTCCTTCGCCGCCCGCATCGTCGGCACCTCCTCGCACGGGACCGCTCCCCGCACCTGGAGGTCGGGGGGCAGGAGTTGCTCGGCGCGGTCCGCGACTTCGGAGAAGGTGATCGCCCCCATGACCATGCCCGCGCTCGCCACGGTGGTCGCGAGTCCGATCGCAGCCGTCGCGGTCACGCCGATGTCGTCCAGGGGGTAAGCCATTTCGAGCGGGACCGTGTGGAAGACGGCGTCGCCCGCCGGGCCCTCGCGCCCACAACGCCCACCGGACGGACGGCCGGGACTCAGGCGACAGCCACGCGGGTGAAGCGTTCCGCCGTGTGGAGTTCGGCCTCGATCTTCCTGACCGTGTCGCGGAGTTGGGGAAGTATCTGGTCCTCGCACTCCTCGATCGTGCGGCTGCTGCTGTGCATCGCGACGTTGATGGAGGCGACCGCCGCGCCCGTGCGGTCGCGGACGGGCACGGCGATCGAGCGGAGGCCCGCTTCCAGCTCCTTGTCCACGAGGGCATAGCCCTGGGTGCGCACCAGGTCCAGGACGGCTTCGAGTTCGGTGCGGTGGGTCAGGGTGCGCGGCGCCAGGGGGCGGAGTTCGGTACGGGCGAGAGCCGCGTCGAGTTGGCCGGGGGGCAGGTCGGCCAGCAGGACGCGGCCCAATGACGTCGCGTAGGCGGGGAACCGGGTGCCCACGGTGATGTTGACGCTCATGATGCGGTGGGAGGCGGAGCGCGCCACGTACTGCACCGAGTCGTCCACGAGGACGGCGAGCGATGCCGATTCCTTGATGCGGCCGGCCAGGGCCGCGAGGTGGGGCTGGGCGATCCGGGACAGTGTCGTGCGCGAGAGCGGCGGATATCCGAGGCCGAGGACGCGCGGGGTCAGCCGGTGTTCCCGGCCGTCGACCGCCACGTACCCGAGGTGTTCGAGCGTGATCAGGGCACGTCGGGCGGAGGCCCGGGAGAGCCCGGTGGCCTGCGCGACGGCGCTGAGCGTCAGGGTCTCGCCGCCGTCACCGAAGGCGGTGAGCACGGTCAGGCCGCGGGCGAGGGACTCGATGAACTCGCGGCCCAGTTCCTGCTTGGACGCGGCCGTCCAGGAGGCGAGTACGCCGGTGGCGGGTACGGGCCGGGCGGGCGGCGCGGTGCGCAGCCGGTCCTCCATGGACTCGGCAGCGGCGCGCAGCCGGGGCAGCAGGGTGTCGACCAGTCCCTCGGCAGTGTGACGGCTGGTGTGGCTGACGATGCTGAGCGCGCAGACGACGTCGCCCCCAGGGGCGCGGACCGGCACCGCGAGTGCGACGAGGCCCGCTTCGATCAGCTGGTCGTCCAGTGCCCGGTCCTCGGCACGCGCTGCTGTCACCCTCGCCGTGAAGTCGTCCTCCGTCGGGGACGGGCGCGGCGGCAGGGAGGGGAAGCGGGCGCCGTCCGGGTCGGCCGCGAGCCGCTCCCGCCAGGCCGCCCATTGCGCGGGGCCCCAGTCGGCGGCGAACAACGCTCCGGGTGCGGTGCGCTCGGCGGGCAGCAGGTCGCCCATGTGGAAGCTCAGGGACATCGCGCGGCGCCGGGTGGCCTGGTGGATGAAGCGGATTCCGTCGCCGTCGGGGACCGCGAGGGAGACCGACTCGTCGAGTTCGTCGGCGAGGGCGTCCGCCCGTTCTCGCAGCAGGGCGGGGAGGCGGATGGAGGCCAGGTAGGCGTTGCCGAGTTCCATCAGGCCCGGGGCGAGGGTGACGTCCCGGCCGTCGAGGCGGACGTATCCCATGCGGGCGAGGGTCGTGGTGACCCGGTCGACGGTGGAGCGGGCCAGTCCGGTGGCGCGTTCCAGATCGCTGGAGCTGAGTGTCCCGTCGGCGTCGGTCAGCCGGCGCAGCACGGTGATGCCGCGCATGAGCGGGGCGACGGCCTCGGCCGGTACCGGCGGCTCGCTCGGGATGGTCCGGGTCGGTGGCATCGGTTCTCCCTCGAGTGTGGCCGCACCGCGGGAAACACGGGGCGATGGCGTGGGGCGGGCGTGACCGTACGCCGGCCGGGTCCGAGAGCCGGGGCGGGCTCCGCTCCGGCCCCGTCCCTGCAGGCCAGGCGCATGGCCGGGCGCGATTACGGGCGGTGTTCGAAATATCTCAGCACCATTGACACGCCTTCGCTGCGGCGGCAGACTCCTGACAAGCGAGTGAAGGAAACTTCACTATGCGAACACTACTGGATGGACGGTCCCATGGACAAGGTGGTCGCGTCAGCAGCACTGGCCGTGGCCGACGTGCCGGACGGCGCGTCGATAGCGGTGGGGGGCTTCGGCCTCAGCGGCGTGCCGAACGTGTTGATCGATGCCCTGCACGCACGAGGCGTCAGCGGGCTCGAAGTCGTCTCCAACAACTGCGGGGCGATGGATACCGGCCTCGCGGTGCTGCTCACCGCGGGCCGGATCAGCCGGGTCACCGGCTCGTACATCGGCGGGAACAAGGAGTTCGCCCGGCAGTACCTCGGGGGCGAGCTGGAGCTCGAACTCATCCCCCAGGGCACGCTGGCCGAGCGGCTGCGGGCCGGCGGGGCGGGCATCCCCGCGTTCTACACCCCCGCCGGCGTCGGCACCCAGGTCGCGGAGGGCGGACTCCCCTGGCGCTACGACGGCGAGGGCCACGTGGCCCTGGCGTCGCCGGCCAAGGAGGTGCGCACGTTCGACGGCACCGAGTATGTGCTGGAACGCGGCATCCGCACCGACTTCGCGCTCGTACGGGCCGCGAAGGGCGACCGGCACGGCAATCTGGTCTTCAACAAGTCCGCGCGGAACTTCAACCCGCTCGCGGCCATGGCGGGCCGGGTCACCGTCGCGGAGGTCGAGGAGCTGGTCGAGCCGGGCGAGATCGACCCGGACCACGTCCACGTCCCCGGCATCTTCGTGCAGCGGGTGGTCGGGCTCACCCGGGAGCAGGCCGAGGACAAGAAGATCGAACAGCGCACGGTGACCGAGCGGGAGGCACGGGGCTGATGGCCTGGAACCGGAACGAGATGGCCGCCAGGGCCGCGGCCGAGCTGCGCGACGGCGAGTACGTCAACCTCGGCATCGGACTGCCGACGCTGATCCCCAACCACCTGCGCGAGGGCGTCCACGTCGTCCTGGAGTCCGAGAACGGCATCCTGGGCACCGGGCCGTTCCCGTACGACGAGGACGTCGACCCCGATCTGATCAACGCGGGCAAGGAGACCGTTACCGTCCGGCCCGGCGCCTCGTTCTTCGACTCGGCGCTCTCCTTCGGCATGATCCGCGGCGGCCACATCGACACCGCCGTGCTCGGCGCCATGGAGGTCTCGGCCCGCGGTGACCTCGCCAACTGGGCGGTGCCGGGGAAGATGGTGACCGGCATCGGCGGGGCCATGGACCTGGTGCACGGCGCGCGCCGCGTCATCGTCACCATGACGCACACCGCCAAGGACGGCAGCCCGAAGATCGTCGAGGAGTGCACGCTGCCACTGACCGGCAGGGCGTGCGTCCACCGCGTGATCACCGATCTGGCGGTGCTCGACGTGACCGGGGACGGGCTCGTACTGGTGGAGACCGCCCCCGGGGTGAGCGTCGACGAGGTGCTGGCCGCGACCGCCGCCCCCGTGCGAACCGACGTGCCGGCCGGAACCGCTTTTGTGCGTACCAGCGAGAGGACCGGCTCATGAGTTTCCGACCGCGCGACGTCTACGTCGTCGACGCCGTCCGCACACCGATCGGCCGGTACAACGGGGCGCTGGCTCAGGTGCGCCCCGACGACCTGGCCGCCCACGCCATCCGCGCGCTGCTGGCCCGCACCCCGGAGCTCGATCCGGCGCGCATCGGCGACGTGGTGCTCGGCAACGCCAACGGCGCCGGTGAGGAGAACCGCAACGTCGGCCGGATGGCGGCGCTCCTGGCGGGACTTCCGGTCACCGTCCCGGGCGTCACCGTCAACCGGCTGTGCGCCTCCGGCCTGGAGGCCGTGGTGAAGGCGGCCCGCGCCATCGCCCTCGGCGACCACTCGCTGGTCGTGGCGGGCGGTGTCGAGTCGATGACCCGCGCCCCGTACGTGCTGCCGAAGAGCGACCGCGCCTTCCCGGCCGGGCACACCGAGATGTTCTCGACCACGCTCGGCTGGCGCATGGTCAACCCGAAGATGGACCCGCAGTGGACGATCCCGCTCGGCGAGAGCGCCGAACTGATCGCGAAGAAGCACTCCCTCAGCCGTGAGCAGCAGGACGAGTTCGCTCTCGCCTCCCACCGCAAGGCGTCCGCGGCGCGGGCCACCGGGCTGTTCGACGAGGAGATCGTGCCGCTCACGATCCCGCGCCGCAAGGGCGATCCGCTGGTCGTGGACCGCGACGAGTGCATCAGGGACGACGCCTCGCTGGAGGCCATGGCCAAGCTGCGTCCGTCGTTCCGTGCGGAGGACGGCACCGTCACGGCGGGCAATTCCTCGCCGCTCAACGACGGGGCGGCCGCGCTTCTGCTGGCCGACGAGGAGGGCCTGCGGGCCACCGGCCGCGAGCCGCTGGCCCGGATCTCGGCCACGGCGGTGTCCGCCAACGAACCGCACTACTTCGGCCTCGCGCCCGTCGAGGCCGTGAACCGGGCACTGGACCGGGCGGGCAGGACCTTCGCCGACCTCACGACGCTCGAACTCAACGAGGCGTTCGCCGCCCAGGTGCTGGGCTGCGTCGCCGAGTGGCCCGACCTCGACCCCGCGATCCTCAACCCGCGCGGCGGCGCGATCGCGATCGGCCACCCGCTCGGCGCCTCGGGCGCCCGGCTGGCGGGCGCGGTCGCCCATCAGCTCAAGGCAGCAGGGTCCGGCGTCGGCGTGGCCACGCTGTGTATCGGCGTGGGCCAGGGCTCAGCCCTCGTACTGGAAAGGTAGAACCCGCATGACCACCCCGCTCACCCAGGGCGACATCAGCGCCGAGATCCGCGAAGCGCGCGAGCGGTACGCCGGGCACCTCGCCGAGGGCGGTCCCGTCCGCCCGCACCCGGACCGTGCCTACGCCCCGTACCGCAGCAGTGTGCTGCGCCACCCGAAGCTGCCGCTGCTGCCCGCCGGCGACCCGGAGGCCGTCGAACTCACCGGTCCGGCCTTCGGCGTCACCGACATCACCGATCTGGACCACGACCTGACGCGTCAGCACCCGGGCGAGCCGCTCGGCGAGCGGATCACCGTCACCGGCCGGGTCCTGGACCGCTCCGGCCGGCCGGTGCGCGGCCAACTGGTCGAGATCTGGCAGGCCAACGCTTCGGGCCGGTACGCCCATCAGCGCGACCAGCACCCCGCGCCCCTCGACCCCAACTTCACCGGTGTGGGGCGATGCCTGACGGATGATCAGGGGGCGTACTCCTTCGTCACCGTCAGGCCGGGCGCCTATCCCTGGCGCAACCACACCAACGCCTGGCGTCCCGCGCACATCCACTTCTCGCTGTTCGGCTCCGCGTTCGCGCAACGCCTGGTCACGCAGATGTACTTTCCCGGCGATCCGCTGTTCCCCTACGACCCGATCCTCCAGTCGGTCACCGACGACAGCGCCCGCAACCGTCTGGTCGCCACGTACGACCACGATCTGTCCGTCCCCGAGTGGTCGCTCGGCTACCGCTGGGACATCGTCCTCGACGGACCGTCCGCCACCTGGATCGAGGAGGGCCGCTGATGTCCCGTCCGACGCTTCCCGTACCCCGCGCCGATCTGGCCGCCACCCCGTCCCAGACGGTGGGCCCCTTCTACGGCTACGCGCTGCCGTTCGCGAAGGGCGGCGACATCGCGCCGACCGGCCACCCGGACACGATCACCCTGCACGGTCACGTCCTCGACGGGGCCGGCCGGCCGGTGCCCGATGCGATCGTCGAGGTGTGGCAGCCCGCCCCGGACGGCTCGCGCACCGGGGCGCCCGGATCGCTGCGCCGCGACCCGGTGACGGGTGCGGTCATCGGCCGCGACGGACTGGTGTTCACCGGCTTCGGCCGGGTGAGCACGGACGCCGACGGCCACTTCACCGTGCGGACCCTGCCGCCGGGAGGGGTGCCGTACCTGTCGCTGGCTGTCTTCGCCCGCGGGCTGCTGCATCATCTGTACACCCGGGCCTACCTGCACGACGCGGACGGCCGCACGGCCGACGCCCTGCTCGCGCAGCTGCCGCCCGAGCGCCGGGCCACCCTGGTCACCGTGCCGGACGGGACGGGCGTGCACCGCTTCGACATCCGTCTCCAGGGCGACGGGCAGCACGAGGAGACGGTCTTCCTTGACTTCGGCTGACTCCGCTGCTGCGGCCGGTTCCGCCACCGCGGCTGATTGCGCCGCGGACGTCGGTCTGCTCACCCCGGTCGGGGCGGGTTGCGCCGTGGCGGGGCTGACGGGCGACAGGGCCTACGTCCGGGCCATGCTGGACGCCGAGGTGGCCCTCACCCGCGCCCAGGCGTCGATCGGTCTCGCCCCGGAACCGGCTGCGGGGGTCGTCGCGGCGGCGGCCTCGGCACCCGGCCGGTTCGACCCCCGCGACCTGGCGCTGCGGGCCCGCTCCGGCGGCAACCCGGTCATTCCGCTGGTCGCCGATCTCACGGCGGCCGTACGGGAGCTGGACGCGGCGGCCGCGGCCCATGTGCACCGGGGCGCGACCAGTCAGGACATCCTCGACACCGCCACGATGCTGGTGGCGTCGAGGGCGCTGGCGACGGTGCTCGCGGATCTCGCCCGGGTCGCCGCGGCCCTCGGCCGGCTGGCCACTACCCACCGGGACACTCCGATGGCGGGCCGGACACTGACCCAGCACGCGGTTCCGACGACCTTCGGTCTCAAGGCGGCGGGCTGGCGCGCGCTGGTCCTCGACGCCTACGACCGGCTCACCGCCGTCCGGTCCGCGCTCCCGGCCCAACTTGGCGGCGCCGCAGGCACCTTGGCCGCATTCTCCGCGTTCGCCGAGGCTCCGGACGGTGCCGTCCCGGAGCGGTCCCGGAGCGGCGACGGACGGGACCTCGGGGTGCGACTGCTCGCGGCCTACACCGCCGAGACCGGGCTGGCGGAGCCCGTACTGCCGTGGCACGTGCTGCGCACGCCGGTCGCCGAACTCGGCGGGGCCCTGGCCCTCGCAGCGGGAGCCCTCGGCAAGCTCGCCGCCGATGTGCTGGTGCTGTCGCGAACCGAGATCGGCGAGGTGTCCGAGAGCACCGGCGGCGGCTCCTCCGCCATGCCGCACAAGGCCAACCCGGCCCGTGCGACGCTGATCGCGGGCGCGGCACGCCGGGTGCCCGCGCTGGCCGGGGTGCTCTACGGGTCGCTCGTCGCCGAGGACGAACGCCCGCCCGGTGCCTGGCACGCCGAGTGGCAGACGCTGCGCGACGCGCTGCGCACGGTCGGCGCGATGGCGGAGACCGCGGTGTCGCTCGCGGAGGGGCTCCGGGTCCATCCGGATCGCATGCGCGGCAATCTCGACGCCACCCACGGACTGATCGTCACCGAACGTCTGGTCGCCGTCCTCGCGCCGCTGGCCGGACGGGCCGAGGCCCGTGCGGCAGTGACCCGCGCGGGCGAGCGGGCCGTCCTCGAACGGACCGGGCTGCTCGAAGCGCTGCGCGGTGAGCCGGACCTCGCGGGGCTGGTCCCCGACGAACGGCTGCGCGCCCTCACCGATCCCACCGACTACCCGGGTTCGGCCGGCGCGCTCGTCGACCGCGCGCTGGACCGCAGCGGTCACGGGCGGCCGGCGCCGTGAGACCGGACACGCGCTCCCGCACCCCCGACCGGCACCAGCCCGTACAAGGAGCCTCATGACATCCCTCACCGCCGCGGGCCTGCACCACCAGGTGGACGGCCCGCTTTCCGCACCGCCCCTCCTCCTCGGACCCTCGCTCGGCACCTCGCTCGCCGTATGGGACCCGCAGGTCGCCGGGCTGACCCGCAGCCACCGGGTGGTCCGCTGGGACCTGCCCGGACACGGCGGCACCCCGGCAGATCTGCTGCCGCCGGGCGGCGGCGTCCCCGAGCTGGGGCGCGAGGTCCTCAAGGTCGCCGACGCGCTCGGGATCGACCGGTTCGCGTACGCGGGCATCTCGCTCGGCGGCGCCGTCGGGACCTGGCTCGCCGTCCACCACCCGGAACGCGTCACTTCGCTGGCGATCCTCTGTTCCTCGGCGCGTTTCGGCGAGCCGCAGGACTGGCAGGACCGGGCCCGCACCGTCCGGACGTCCGGCATCGGGCAGATCGCCGACGGCTCGGCGGGCCGCTGGTTCACCCCCGCGTTCGCCGGTGACCCCGCCGCCCGGGCCCTCGTCGACACCATGCGCGCGACCGACCCCGAGGCGTACGCCGCGCTGTGCGAAGCGCTCGCCGCATACGACCTCCGGGCCGACCTGGACCGGGTCACGGCGCCCACCCTGGTGGTCGCCGGGCGCAACGATCCGGCGACCCCGGTCGCGCACGCCCGGGAGCTCGCGGACGGCATTCCCGGCGCCGGTCTGGTCGAGATCCCCGGCGCCGCCCACCTCGCCAACGTCGAGCGGCCCGACGCCGTACTGTCCGCGCTGCTCGGGCACTTCGCCACGGCGGCCGAGGCCGGGTCGGACGACGGCACCCGCCACGCCGCCGGGCTCTCCGTGCGCCGGACCGTGCTCGGCGACGCCCATGTGGACCGCGCGATCGCCCGGACCACCCCGTTCACCGCCGTCTTCCAGGACTTCATCACCCGCTACGCGTGGGGCGAGGTCTGGACCCGGCCCGGTCTCGACCACCGGACCCGTCGCTGTCTCACTCTCACCGCGCTGATCGCGCTGGGACATCACGGCGAACTGGAAATGCATCTGCGCGCCGCGCTCGGCAGCGGCGACCTGACACCCGACGAGGTTCAGGAGGTGCTGTTGCAGTCCGCCGTGTACTGCGGGGTGCCGGCCGCCAACTCCGCTTTCGCGCTCGCAGACCGGATCATCGCCGAGAGCGCCGCCCCGAAGGAGAAGTAACCATGCACACCACTGTCGGAATCATCGGGGGCGGCCCGGCAGGGCTGCTGCTGTCCCGGCTCCTGCACCGGGCGGGCGTCGACTGCGTCGTCCTGGAGAGCCGAGACCGCGCGTACGTCGAACAGCGCCAGCGCGCCGGCATCCTGGAGCAGTCGACCGTCGACGCGCTGCGCGAGGCCGAAGCCGCCGAACGGCTGGACGCCGAGGGGCTGGTCCACGACGGTGTGGAGCTGCGCTGGGAGGGCCGGGCGCACCGCATCGACTTCCCGTCGCTCACCGGTGGCCGCCGGGTGTGGGTGTACGCGCAGACCGAGGTCGTCAAGGACCTCATCGCCCTGCAGACGGCCACCGGTGCCGCGCTGCACTTCGGTGCGCAGGTCCGGCTCGTCGAGGGCGCCGACACCGAACGCCCTAGGGTCCACTACACCCACGAGGGCCGGGAGAAGACGCTGACGTGCGACTACGTCGTCGGCTGCGACGGCTTCCACGGGGTGACCCGGGCCGCAGTCCCCGAGGGTGTGCGGCGCACGTACGAACGGGTCTATCCCTATTCCTGGTTCGGCATCCTGGCCGATGTCGCCCCGTCCTGCGACGAGTTGATCTACGCGCACTCGCCGCGCGGTTTCGCCCTGCACAGCATGCGCTCGCCCGAGGTGAGCCGGCTGTACCTCCAGGTCCCCAACGGCACGGACCCGGCCGACTGGTCCGACGAGCGGATCTGGGACGAGCTGGACGCCCGGTTCGCCCTGGACGGGTGGAAGCTGGAGCGTGGGCCGATCACCTCCAAGAGCGTTCTGCCGATGCGGAGTTCGGTCACCGAACCGATGCGGTACGGCCGGGTGTTCCTCGCCGGGGACGCCGCGCACATCGTGCCTCCCACCGGGGCCAAGGGGCTGAACCTGGCCGCGGCCGACGTCGTCGTCCTGGCCCGGGCGCTGATCCGGCGCCACGCGACGGGCTCGACGGACCTGCTGGACGCCTACTCCGACACGTGCCTGCGCCGGGTGTGGCGCGCCGAGCATTTCTCGTACTTCATGACGACGACGCTGCACACCGATCCGGACCAGAGCGCGTTCGACACCCGTCTGCAGATCTCCCAGCTGGACCGCATCGCGGCATCGCCGCACGCGGCGGCGGAACTCGCAATGAACTACGCGGGGTTGCCGCTGCCGTAGGCGGTCCCCCGCCCGCCGGTCGGGCCGGCGTCTCGATCAGCTGGGCGGGTCCGCGGTGACGGCGTCGACCGCGGCGAGCCAGGCATCGGCGATCAGCCGGTGGCCGAGGGGGCTCGGATGGACCCCGTCCGGGGCGAGTTCGGCTGCCTCCCGCTCCTCGGCGGCACGGCGCAGGGCGAGGTCCGCACGTACCACGTGGGCTCCGTTGCCCTGCGCGGCGCGCAGGACGGCGTCGGTACGAGGCGACAGGTCCTCGTACCAGCCTTCCTGGTCCGAAGTGACCGGGAGCAGGAATGGCGTGATGACGAACAGTCGGGCGGACAGCGTCCGTGCGGTTTCCGCGAGGAGGCGGTCCAGGCATGCCTCGAACTCGTCGACCGGGCTGATGAGTCCCCGGTCGTAGCGTCGCCAGGTGTCGTTGATGCCGATCTTGACCGTGACCACGGTGGGCCGGTGATCGATGACGTCGGTGGTCCAGCGGGATTCGAGGTCGTACACACGATTGCCGCTGAGACCCTTGTTGATGACCGCGGGGCCGGCTCCGGTGCTCGTCCGGGCGCGCAGGGTCCGTGCGATCTCCTGGACGTATCCTCTGCCGAGCGACGCGGAGTCCGTGCGGTCGCGGCCGGCGTCGGTGATGGAGTCGCCGATGAACAGGAGTGTGTCTGTTTCCTTGAGGTGCATGTCTGCCGTCCTGGCGTCGGGTCGGTGGGTCGGGGGCCGCTCGTCGAGCGGGCCACATGCGCTACTCGGGGGTCGCCGGGCGTTGTGCCGCCGCGCGCCGCAGTGTCGCGGCCTCGCGTGGCAGCACGGCGGGGTCGTCGCCGGGTACGAACTACAGGAGCGCGTCGAGCCGGGCGCCCCGCTCGAGCGGCGGCTGCCAGCAGGTACGGAGATTGCCCAAGCCCCCCTCGTCCGGTTTCAGCCCTCGGTCCGGCCGTCCGGTGTGTCCAGGTACAGCTCGATGACGGGCACGGGGGTGTCGGGGCGCTGGACGGGGATCTGGAGCGTGAGCGTTCCGGCGGGCTGGCCACCCATCTCGGTGTTGAGCGCGGGCCGGTCCGGGTCGATGTGGACCTGGGTGATCTCGGACGCGTCGTTGAGCAACTGCGCGTAACGCACCCGGCCGGCGAGTCCCGGCAGGTGCAGATGGTGCAACGGCCAGGCGAACAGGTGGACGTAGAGGCGGTCGCCGCGCTGCGTGTACCGGCACTCGGTCGGAGCGGTGTACGGCGACGGGCCGCAGCCCCGGACCGACCGCTCGTGCAGGTCCATCCACCGGCCGATTTCCCCGAGGACGGCGACGGCGCGCGGATCGAGGTCGCCGCGTCCGGTGGGGCCGACGTTGAGGAGGAGGTTGCCACCCTTGGACACCCCGTCGACGAGCATGCGGATCAGCAGGTCGGCGCTCTTGTGGTCGAGGTTGTCGCGGTCGTAGCCCCAGCTTCCGTTGAGCGTCTGGCACGCCTCCCACAACACGGGCCGCCCGTCCTCGGTCATGGGGCCGGAGGGCTGGTACTGCTCGGGGGTGACGAAGTCGCCGGGGAGACCGGTGCGGTCGTTGACGAGGACGTGCGGCTGGAGTTCGCGGATCGTCGCCAGGAGTTCCGGTGAGTCCCAGTCGTCCGGGCCCTTGCCGCCCCACCAACCGAGGTCCGCGTAGGAGAAATCGAAGAACAGGTAGTCGACGCGTCCGAAGGACGTCAGCAGTTCACGGACCTGACCGTGCAGATAGCGCTGGTAGTCGCGGATGTCACGGTCGGCGGTCGCGACCTTGAACTCCTCGTCGTCGCGCTGCGGGTGGATGCCGTCCACGGGAAAGGACGGGTGGTGCCAGTCGATGAGGGAGTAGTAGAGGCCGACCTTGAGACCTTCGGCGCGGCACGCCTCGACGAACGGGCCGACGAGGTCGCGGCCGTGCGGGGTGTTGGTGACCTTGTACTCGGTGAGGGCGCTGTCCCACAGGCAGAAGCCGTCGTGGTGCTTGGCGGTGAGAACGACGTACCGCATGCCCGCCGCTCTGGCCGCTCTTGCCCACTGGGCCGGATCGTAGCGGTCGGGGTCGAAGTGGTCGAAGTAGACCTGGTACTGCTCGTCGGTCAGTTTCTCGCGGTTCTTGACCCACTCGTGCCGTGCGGCGAGGGAGTACAGGCCCCAGTGGACGAACATGCCGAACCGGTCGGTGGTGAACCAGGTCGTGTCCGGGGCCATCGTGGGAGCCGCGGTCGTGGCAGGAACGGACGGGGAGGCCGCGAGGGTGTCGGGGCTCGGGGTCATGGGTCATCGCTCCTTGTGGTCGGCGTCCGCTCCCGCAGGCCCGGATGTACAGCTGGTGAGGACCAGTGTCGAAGCGAGAATATCCGCACCGATCCACCGCGGTCCCTACACGACGACTCCCGTTCTCGCCGCACTCACCCCGGCCTGGAAAACGCTCGCAGCGGACGCTAACGGGGATCTGAATCTGCGGTCAATAGTCCGATGAATATAAAATCTCGCGACGGCTCACGGGAGTCCCGTCGCACTCACCTCCGCACCCGGCCCCGACGGTCCGACGCCGCGCGAAGGAGACTCCCGCGTCGGCATATTGCCTGCGGGGCACCAGTTCGGCTGCTCAATGGGCCGACCGGCCGACTTGTTGTCAGCCCACACGTACGCGGCGGCCATCGGGGCAACAAGCACGAAGCAGCTCAGCCTCAGTCAAAAACATGCCCAATCATCCGATGTATCGGTCGGACTGATAGGGAAAGTGCACCGCATCACCCGGGACGCGCGGCGCGCTCATCGGCCCCGCCCGGCCGCGTCCCACCCCGCGGAAGCCGGAGGAACCCGGGCCGGGGGGACGGCAGGGTGGCGGGCGCGAGGAGACCGACCCCGGGACGGCCGCGCACGACGCGGCCCGTCCCCGGATCGGCTCTTCCCGGGTCGTCCCCGAGCGAGTGGCAGGTGACCATAGCCGGTGACAGGACCGAGGAACGGGTATGGCGGGCGACATGAAGCATGGCGAGGGGCAGGACTCCGGGAGTCCCGGCCTACTGGACCGCAGGCGCTTCCTCGCAGCGGCAGCGGGCGGGGCGCTGGCCGGCGGCGCGGCGGTGACCGGCTGCCGCTCCTCCGCGACCGGGTCCGCCCCGCCCGGTACCGGCCGCCCCACCGGCCAGGGGGAGAGCGCCCGGCCGGGAGACGCCGACTGGCGGATCCGTTCGGAGGGACCACCCGAGGCCATCGAGGGATACACCGACAAGGTGAGCGTGTTGCCGGGTGAGGAGTTCGGCCTGTACGTCTCCACCACCGCGCGGGCATTCCGGGTCTCGGCCTACCGCGTCGGCTGGTACGACGGGGCGCAGGCGCGACTGGTCTGGCGTTCGCGCCGTGTTGCCGGGTTGCTCCAGGCCCGCCCCCGGCTGATCCAGGCCACCCGTACCGTACGGGCGGACTGGCGACGCACACTCCACGTCCGCACCGGGGGGTGGCCGGAGGGGGCGTATCTGCTGCGGCTGGACGCGGAGAACGGCCACCAGCGTTACGTTCCACTGATCGTCCGCTCGGCGAGCGCGGCGGGCAGGATCGTGCTGATGCACGCCGCGGCGACGTGGCAGGCGTACAACGCATGGGGCGGCTACAGCCTTTACCAGGGCGAGAACGGCGCATACAGCACGCGGTCGCTCGCCGTCAGCTTCGACCGCCCTTATGACCGCGACGGCGCCGAGAAGTTCATGGTCTACGAACGGGCGGCGGTGGTCCTGGCGGAGAGGCTGGGCGTCCCGCTCGCCTACACCACGGGCACGGACGTCCATCGCGACCCCGGCATTCTCCACAACGCCGCCGGAGTTCTCTCCCTGGGACACGACGAGTACTGGACACCGCAGCAACGGACCCACGTCACCCGGGCGCGCGACGCGGGCACCAACGTGGCCTTCCTCGGCGCCAACGCCTGCTACCGCAGGATCAGGCTGGAACCGGACACCACCGGCGCCGACCGCACCGTCGTCTGTTACAAGACGGATTACCGGAACGACCCGTACCTCGCCGAGCACCCGGACATGCCGACCCACGACTTCCGCCAACCGCCCGGCGCCTCCCCCGAGTCCTCTCTGACCGGTGTCCTCTACGAGGGCTATCCCGTGGACGCCCCGTACGTCGTCGACCGGAGCGACCACTGGCTCTTCGAAGGGACGGGCGTGAAGCGAGGCGACTCCTTCGACCACCTGGTCGGGGTGGAGTACGACCGGGTCACTCCGAGCATGCCCACCCCGGCGCCGCTCGAAATCATCGCCCACTCCCCTCTCGTCTGCGCGGGCAAACCCAGTTATGCCGACTCCGCCTACTACACCGTGCCGAGCGGGGCGGGCGTCTTCGCCTCCGGGACGATGCGGTGGGTCGAGGCCCTGATGGCGGGCACCGACGAGAACGGACGCAACCACGGCATGGACGCCCGTACGGGGGCCTTCGTCACCCGCGCCACGGAGAATCTGCTCCACGCGTTCGCGGCGGGCCCGTGCGGCCGGAGCAAGCCGAAGCCCACGGACAATGCGAGAGAGGTGTACGCGTCCGCACCACTCTGACGCCATGGATGTGGCACCTGTCGGTGAATGCCGTCTGCCGCCGGCGCGGCCGGACCGGACCTCCCGGGGACGTCGAACCGCTGTTGACACGGGCCGAGGGCCGCTGCGATCTTGTGATCGCCGCGCGGTTCGGGCCGGGTGGCCCTCATTTCCGAACCCGGGCCTGGAGCAGACGTGGGCGACGACACACCGGCGTACGCAATCCGGGAAGAGCTTCCCGGCCCGCTCCCGGGCCCTCTGGTCGGGGTCGGCTGGCTGGCGGCGCGGTTCGGCGCGCCGGGGCTGGTGGTCCTCGATGCCTCCGTGGGCACACACCGCGGCTCCGGGCAGCGGATTCCGGGAGCGCGGCCCTTCGACATCGACGGGGCGCTCTCCGACCACACGGGGCCGCTGCCCCACACGATGCCCGACGCCGACCGGTTCACCGACGAGCTGCGCGCCCTCGGCGTCCATGACTCCGACACCGTCGTCGTCTACGACCGAGTGGGCGTCTACTCCAGCGCGCGTGCCTGGTGGATGCTGCGCGCAGTGGGTTTCGACCGGGCAGCGGTGCTCGACGGTGGCCTGCCCGCCTGGGCCGAGGCCGGGCGGCCGCTGGAGAACAACCTGCCCGCGCCCGCCGTGGCACGTGGCGACTTCACCGCTCGGCCGCGCCCCGGGCTGTTCGTCGGCAGCGACGAGGTGGCAGCGGCCCTGGCCGACCCGGCAGCGGCCGTCTTCGACGCCCGCTCCGCGGAGCGGTTCTCCGGCGCCGAAGCCGAGCCGCGTCCGGGGCTGCGTGCCGGCCACATGCCGGGGGCGGTCAATCTGCCCTTCGGGGAAGTCCAGCGCGACGGCCGGATGCTCCCGGCGGACGAGCTGCGCGCCGCGTTCGGCGCCCTCGCGGGCGTACGGGAGCGCCTGTTCTTCAGCTGCGGATCGGGCGTCACCGCCTGCGTTCTGACGCTGGGGGCCGAGCTGGCGGGGTACCGCGAACTGGCCGTGTACGACGGGTCCTGGAGCGAATGGGGGCTGCCCTCGGAGCTGCCCGTCGTCACCGGGGCGGAGAGCTGTGGACCGCTGCGCTGACGCCGCCGGCCGGGGGCCCTGCGAGCTCCGGCACCACCCGCGGTGTCCGCCCCGCTCCCCCCACCCATCTCGCCGCGGTCAGCCGCCTCGCCAAATGTTGTCGAAGGCCGCGTCGTCGATGGCTCGCCGTTGCCGTTGGAACTCCAGGTCCCTCAACGCGTCTTCGACGGCAGCGAGCACCGTCGCCACCGCGTCGTCGGCCACGGCCGGGGAGTCACCGGTCGGCTTGTCGCGGATTCCGACGGCGGCGGCAAGGGCGGCGAGCACGGGTTCACCGGACGTCCAGCGGTCGGCCGCCTCGCGACGAGCGGGCGAGTCGACCAACACCATCCGACTGGACCAGGAAGGCGTCCAGTGCGTGTGCCGTTGCCGAGTGAGTTGCCCTTCCGCCTCCAGGGCATCCAGGTAGGCCGTGGCCAGACCGCGACCCCTGCGCCAGAGCCAGTCGTCGAGCGACTCGTACGGCCCTTCCCGGACGAGCGACGACGCGGCCTCGTCCAGCAGGCGATCCGTCATGACCGGCGGGTGGCTCGGCACGATCTGATCACCGTCCAGCCTGATGGCCTCCGCGCCCAGAAGGTCGATCAGTTCACCGCCCGCGAGCGCCAGCGACAGATCGCCTCGCTCCACCGGGCGGCTGGTCGACATGTCCATGGCGGCGATCAGGAGGTCCCTCGGTGTGGTCATGAATGGCTCCACGGGTCATGGGCGTCAGCGGCGATGCATCACTGAGCGGTTGGCCCGGCGCCCGGCGTGACACCGAATGGCAAGGCCGGCTGTCCGTGTCGGTGGCCGCCGCGATGGCCGCACGGATCGGCTGTACGCAGCCGACGGGAGTGAAGCTCGGCCGACCGACCCTTCACACCAGCATAGGGAGCACGGACGGCAGCTGCATCCCGCGCCGGTCGGACCTTCCTGCCCTTGGGCGCGCTCGCCCATTCGGTCCTGCCAGGAGTATCGCCGGGCCCTGGCGTGCGCACACTGAACGCGTCCCGTACGCCGCGTCGGTGTTGCTGCGGGGCCGCGACTGCCGACCGCCCCTGGGGTGCCGACGCCGCCGGGCACGGTGCCCAGGGCCTCGTACGACGCGAGCAGGACCACGCCCGTTCCCCTAGCCTCGGACAGCTCGCCTCCGGCGCAGACGCGAGCACGTCCGGCGACGGAACCTGTACAAGGATCGGTACGCGGCCGCGCCACCGTGCGTGGACATCGATCGGGGCAGCCCGGCCGCGCACGAGGCGGTCGGCCGGTGCTGCGACCTGTCCGTCGACCGCGCCTCGGTGAAGGCGGGCCTCCTGCCGTGGGCCCTGCTCCCGGACCGGTTCGCCCGCTGGTGAGCTGACCGACGCCTCGGCCCTGGCCCGATGACGAACGACGCGTACCCGCGCGCCACACACCCTGAACCATCCCGATGAAGCAGGCGATTGTGCCGGCGTTCCGCAGACCTTGGACACCCGGCAGCTCCGACGCACACCGGCCTGGTGTACCGCCCCTTGGAGCCGGCACAGACGTCGGCAGACGGTCCGCCGCGTAAATGGGAAACAGCTCTGCTCATCGCCCACGAGACCCTCCTCGTGGTGCGACTCCAGCACCGCCAACCACGAATTCTGCCTGGTGGCATGTTGACATTCATCGCGCGTCGGCCGGTCCAGCAAGGGCCCGAAGGCGGCGGTTCCTCTTCGGGCCCTTGCGTCGAGGGCTGCGTGACGCGGTCAGGCACGGTAGTAGTCGGCCAGCTCGGTGAACGCGGCCTTCGGTTCCCAGGGCATGTCGGGATAGGTGTCGCCCTGGCGGTCTTCGAGGACCTTGACGATGCCGGGGCTGGCCAGGTCGAGATCGTCGCGGGGATCGCCGTCAGGCCGGTGGGGGAAGTTGCCCAGCGCGAAGAGGAACGCGAAGGTGCTGTCGACGCCGCCGGCGTCGAAGATCTCCAACAGCTCGCGCAAATAGGCGGCTTGGCCGGCCTCGTCGCGAACGTACTCACCGTTGAGTCGGATGGGCGCGCCGGAGTTCTTGTCGTACTCGACGATCTCCATGCAGCGACCGCCCAGGTCGCCCGCGCCGCGATAGGCAGTGGTGCCGAACTCGGTGATCGCAACCGGCTTCCCCTGCGCGACGAGAGTGCGCACGCCGTCGGCGAACTGGTCGGCGACCTCGGCCGACCGGTACAGGTCCACGGACACGATGTCGAACATGGTCCAGTCGATGCGTTCGAGCGGAATGGCGGCGTAGGTGATCCTGCCGCCGAAGTGCTCTCGCACGAGGGGCACGGCCTTACCGAGGAAGTCATTGACCCGTGCGCTGAGTTCGCCGACCCGCCGGGGCAGGCGATCCTGCTCGTTCAGCACCAGCTCAAGCCGGTCCTCCTGTGTGTCGCCGGGCAGGAACCCCTTGTTCATCAGGCTCAGCTCGGCCCCGGCGACGAACACGATGTCGACGCCCCGCTGCCGCAGCCTCTCCGCCCGCTCGGCACAGTCGGCGAACAGCGCGAGCATCTGATCGGTGGTCAGCTCAAGCGGGTAGGGCGAGAACCAGACCTCCAGGCCGAGGTCGGCGGCGTACGTCGCGGCCAGCTCCAGCCGCTCCGGATCACCGCCGATGACGCGGACGGCGGTGCAGTGCAGGTCGTCACGGATGATGCCCAGCTCGCGCCGGACCACGTTCGGGTCGAAGCGTTCACGGGAGATCTCCTCGCCGCTGACGAAGCCGGTGTCGTAACTGATGCCCTTGGCCCGCATGAGTCTGGTCCTTTCCTGCCGGATACGAGATTTCGAGACTAGAAGCAATACTTGCGTGCACGCAAGTTTGCGTACGCGCATGCAGGGTGGGACGCTGGGGCGGTGACGACACGACGAACCGGATTGCGCGAGCGGAAGAAGCAGGCCACCCGAGTGGCGTTGCGCGAGGCGGCGCTTCGGTTGGCCCTGGAGCGCGGGCCGGACAACGTCCGCGTCGACGACATCGCGGAGGCCGCCGGGGTCTCGCCCCGCACTTACAACAACTACTTCTCCAGTCGTGAACAGGCGATCGTCGCCGCCGTCACCGCCGAACGGGAATCCCGGGTGGCGGCAGCGGTGACCGCCCGGCCCGTCGGTGTCCGCCTCGCCGATGCCGTCATCGACGCGATCGTGGAGCAGTACACCGACCCGGCCGAACACGATCGTGACGTGCTGCTTCTGATCACCACCAGTCCGACACTGCGCGACACGTTCGTCGACACCGCCACCGCGATGGAACATCCCCTCACCGACGCGATCGCCGACCGCCTCGGCGACACCGGCCCATACACCTCCCGCGTGCTCGCGGCGAGCGTGGCCGCCGCAGTCCATGTCGCGCTCGAACGATGGGTGCAGCCGGCCGCCGCGTCCCCCGGGGCCGGGGCGCTCGTCGTCCCGGCCGGCTCACTACCCGACCTGCTCCGCAGCGCGCTCGCACCACTCACACCCGCCCTCGACGCGGCCGAAGAACGACCGCAAGGCAGTGACCGTCGGTGACTCCGCACTGTCCGTCGCCGGCCGACAAGTCGCCGTCCTCACGCGCGGTGTCCTCGCGCCGCCAATTAAGGCTGATGACCATGCCGTACAGGCCGGCGAGGAAAATCCGGCCCGATACGAGAAAGGGCAGCACGGTCATGCTGCCTCCGGAGAGTACGGCCCGCCGTCGGGCGGGGGCGCGATCTCGACGGCCTGGTCGAGGAACCGGGCGAGAAGCACGATCACGCCGGAGCCGACCTCCAGCCCGACTGCGGCGTTGAGCAGCGGTACCAAGCCGCCGGAGGACAACTGATTGAACGTGCCCAGCGGCAACACGTTTTGCAGGCGTGCGGCGCCGGCGATCAGACCGGCGAAGCCGAGCGCGGTGAATGCCCCGGCGCTGACCGCGTCCAGCGCCTCGATCAGCGCAAGGGGCCGGACCCGGCGTTGCACCTTGTAGTCGGCGGCGAGGTAGGCGAGATGGAGGCCGGGGTCGCCGTCAAGGCGACCAGGACCAGGGCCACGACGATCAGGCATTCCGCAGCTCCGGTGCTGATGTTCACGTCGGGGGTCCCTTCTCCACGAGCCCTTCTTCCTGGGCGGCGCTACGGCCGATGGCCATGGACGTGACGGGTCCGGCAGCCGCCGAGAGCACGGCGATGAACAGGAGCTTGACTGCGGTGCGGCCCGCCCCCGTTTCGAGCGCCAGTGCCAGGGCGATCAGCGGAAGGCCCAGGGAGGTTGCCGGAGCGAGTGCGTGCAGCCGCGCGTACGGGCCCGGCAGCACCACGAGGGCCAGCGCGGACAACAGCAGCACGGCCACCCCACAGCCGAGCAGGACCTGGGCGCACAGATGCCACATGCCCATCAGCCCTCCCGGCTCCCGGAGTCCTCGCCGTCGGGAACCGGCAGCTGTCCCTCGCCGACCACGAACCGGGCGAACACGAGGGTGCCCGCCGGGGCCAGCACCGCCAGGACGAAAGCCAAGTCGTTGTAGCTGGTGCGCCGGAAGCCCTGCGCGGTCAGAAGGAACACCGCGCAGGCGATCGTTCCGGCCAGGCTGATCGCGACGAGCCGCTGGGAAGCGGTCCCCCGCCAGGAGGCCCACACACAGGGCGACAGGCCGCCGGACAGCACCACGCACACGGCCAGTAGCCAGACGTTCACGAAACCCTCGTTCCGTCGAGGGCCTGTTCCAGGCCGGAGGCGGTGTCAGTCAGCACATGGACCGTCAGCAGGTGTCCCTCGCCTGGGCCGCCGGGGGCGGTGACGTCGAGAACGCAGGATCCCGGGGTGGCCGACAGCAGGGCTGCAGCCCATCCAGGATCCACATCAGGTCGTAGTCGCACGGTGACGACCCGGCCACTACGCCGCTGCCCGCGCAGCACGGCTGCGGTCGCCACAGCGAGTTGCCCCGTCTCCCGCAACAGGGCCAGGGGAAGCGCCGCGAGCGCCGAGGCCAGCCGGACGGAGCCTCCCCGGTGCGGCTTTTCGGCACGGCGGACGGCTTCGGCTCCGGCCGCCCCTAACAGGGCCGCGCCCACGCCCACTTCGAGTTCCAGCGCTGTTACCGGCGAGATCAGGACGATGTAGAGCAGAAACAGCAGCACCCACCAGATCAGCAGGGTGCGGGTGGTCGTGCCGCGTGCCATATGCAGCCTCCTGTTGCGCTCGCCGGTCCCCCGGTATACCCGCGTTGCCCTGCCGCCCGGACGTTCCGGTCGGGACACGCCACGGCGCGGCACTCCAATGCACGGCGCCTGTTGGTGATGGCGACCGGGCCGACGCGGGCCTGGATGCCCAGCGCCGCCGCGCCGCGCAGGAACACCTCACCGTTGCCTCCGACGGGATGTGGGGGATGCGGATAGCCGTGCGGGTCACCCCAGGGCCAGTACTGTCCGGCGACCGGCAGCTCACATTCCAGGCGTTCGTAGAACGGTTTGAGGTCGGCGTACGTCAGCGGCCGGTCGGCTCCGACCCCGTCGTCGGTGAAGGTGGAGAAGTCGGAGGGGTGGAAGCGCGGAACGTAGCCCGCGAAGTGGACCATGGAACCGCCCACGCCACGGCCCGAGTTGTTCGATCCCATGGGAACCGGGTCGTCGCCGGAGATCACGCGGGGCTCGGTCCAGTACAGGTGGTGCGAGCCGGCTTCGTCACTCACCCAGTCCGAATCCGGGTCCCAGAACGGGCCGGCCTCCAGCACCACCACGCTCCAGCCCGCCCGGGCCATGCGCTGCGCGAGGGTGGAACCGCCGGCGCCGCAGCCGACGACGAGGTCGACCTCGTCGCTGTCCGCGTACCGTCTCATGCTCCGGACGAGGCCGTGGTCGAACCGGCGGCCGTCATTGGGCAGGAGCCAGGCAGAGGCGTTGCGGTCACGGACGGCGTGCTCGGAGCGTGCCACGCCCCGCAGGGTGTCGCGGGCCGCGGGCCGCGGGCAGTCGGGAGTGGCGGACGTGGTCGGGGGTGCCCTGTGATGTGTGGACGGTCATGCGCCGTCGCCCGGCGAGTTGACGGCGTTCCGGTGGGCGACTGGATCACGGGGGGCGTGGTCGGCGGTCTCCCATGGTTCGCGCCGGTCGATACCGAGTCGCAGGTAGCCACGGGGGTACGCCGGCCCGCCGAAGCCGATCTCGTTCCACGCCCAGGGGTGCGCGTAGAAGGCGGTGCAGGCGTAGCGGGTCCACAGGCTCCAGACGTGTCCGGCAGGCATGCCGTACCACGCCTCGGGCCCGAGGTTCTGGACTGCCTGAACGAGCCGGGCCTGATCCTCCCGGGTGAGGGCGGCGAACGCGCGGCCCGCGTAATAGTGATGACGGACGTGATGACCCGGCCCGTCGGGCGACTGGAAACTCCGGTAGGTGCCGCGGCAGTTCACATGTTGACATCGCGCTGCCAGCCTGGACAGTTCATACGGGATGTCCCATCACGCTTCGCCGGCGAGGAGCTGTGCGTCATGCACTCACCGCCCGAGACTCAACGAAGGAAACATCATGACCACACCCTCCAACACCACCGAAGGGCTTTGGCTCCCCGCTGAGCGGGCGCGCCGCGGCGGGTTCTACCTCGGTTTGATCCTCGCGGCGATGCTCTGCCTGGTGCTCTTCGAAGGACTCATTATCTTTGTGGTCGGCGTGCTGATCATGGGTGAAGACATGGGGTTCATGGGCGAGGCGGGTGTCGCCGGTTATGTGGGACTACCGGTGTTGGGAGGAGTGGTGACCCTGCTGCCGCTGATCGCCCTGGTGTCGCGATATCCGGCCCTGCGCATCGATCCGGCGGGCATCAGCAAGGCTCAGCGTGGGGGCACGGAGACCGTGCGGTGGGCTGATATCGACCAGGTTCGGTTCAACAGCAGGCAGAGCCTGCTGCTGTTGGTGCTGAAGGAAGGGGCTCTCCCGGAGAAGCCGATCGCCGTTGGCGGCCCGAGGGTGGTTGTTCTCTACTCGCTCGGAAACTCCCTCTGGCGCCGGCGGAGGCCGAATCACCCTGCCTTGATCGTTGACGCAGTCGAGCGTTTCGCCCCGGGAAAGTACACCGACCTGCCCTGGAACCTGGGTGCGGGCGGCGCGAAGGGCGCGGGTGCCTCGGCGTAGGGAGGGGCGCCTCGGCGTCGAGAGAGGGGGTCAGCCCGTGACCGGGCCGACCCCCTCCTCCGTTGTGCGGTGCCCCGCTCAGTCCAGGTCCGTCGGCAGCCAGCCCGTCTGGATCAGGGGAAGGCGCGCTGCGGCGGGAGACGAACAGGCCGCGGCCCGGCGGCAGCGGGCGGGCCTTCACGTCGACAGGACGACGCCCTGGGCGCCCAGCTCCTTGAAGCGCTGGATGAAGGGCTCGTACAAGAAGCGGCCCGCTCCCGCGCTGCTGCGGGCGATGATGACGTTCACCCCGGCGTCGCGGGCGTACGGCAGATTGTCGACCAGCATCGCCATGGGGTTGTTGGAGGACGTGGCGACCAGGTCGTAGTCGTCGACGACGATGAACGCCCGGGGCCCCCGCCACCAACTGCGCGTGCGCAGCTGCTGCGAGGTCACATACGGTCCCGCTTGCCGTGGATCATCCACGAAGTTGCCCTGGATTCCCTGCCACCGGCTGCGGAATTCTTCCGGTTCGCTGCCAAGGAGCGGTTCGTCCCCCGCTCTACCAGTAATGCCTTCGACCAGCGACTGCGTGCCCCAGCGCTCCCAGGACCCACAGGACAGCCCCGACTACCACGAGAACGATCCCGATCGTCCACAGTATGGAGATACTGGTCACGAACCCGACGACAAGCAAAATAATCCCGAGAACGATCACGATGCGCTCCGATCTCGCGTATGTTTTCCCTTTTTCACTGTGATCCCTGCGCACGGCAAGAGCAACTTGTCGGGACACGGTCGCTTATACCTCCTCGGGGTACAGTGCGCCCACCGGCTCCCAGCATTTCTCGCACGGCAGTGGATCCTGAGCCAGCAGGACTTTCGGCACGTGATTGCGAGGCTGCACCCAGCGTTGCACGGAGCCGTGCTCGGTAGACCGGGATGCGGTCAGCCAAGGCCGTATATCATGTAGTGGCGCCTTGTGAATGTGGCGCGGGCAGCATGTCGTCTCCGAATTCCGGACAGAGAACATGGCCGAAGGCGAAGAGGACGAGACAGAGCGTGTCCGGCGTCCGCCCAGCGAGAAGCCCGCCAAGAAGACCACCAGGAAAACCAGCACGG